>CABUJL010000016.1 GCA_902491915.1 uncultured Collinsella sp. | reverse complement strand
AGCCGTGGGTCGAGGCATGGAATTCCAACATGTTCCTGCGCCTGTTCCTGAACCCGGTCATTTTGGTCCAGAGCCTGCCGATCGTCTTCAAAGGCTTCCTCATGTCGCTCTCGATCGTGCTCGTGGCGTTTCCGCTGGCAATTCCCTTTGGCTTTGCCTTGTCGCTCATGCGCATCTCCAAGTCGCGCATCCTGCGTTGCCTTGCCGGTATCTATGTGAATATCATCCGTGGTACGCCGGCGTTCCTGCAGATCTACATCGCGTTCTTCGGTCTGCCGCTGGCCGGCGTCAAGGTTGACGACTATGTGCTCGGCGTCATCGTCATGGCCATGAACTCGTCCGCCTACCTGTGCGAGATCTTCCGCGCCGGTATTCAGTCGATCCCCAAGGGTCAAAACGAGGCTGCTCGCTCGCTGGGCATGAATGCCTTCCAGACGCTGCTCTATGTCATGATTCCGCAGACGTTCCGCAATGTCCTGCCTACGCTGACCAGCGAGTTCATCCTGCTCTACAAGGACACGTCGCTGCTTGCCGCCGTGGGTGTCGTCGAGATCGTCATGAACGCCCGCACCATCGTGGCCACGACGGGCTCCATCACGCCGTATGTGGTTGCCGCTCTGTTCTATCTGGTCATTACCCTGCCGCTTGCGCGCTTGGTGAGCGGTCTTGAGGCGAGGCTTTTGGGCACGGCCGAGACCAAGAAGAAGCGTCCCACCAAGAGCGCCGGACAGGTTGTCGCGACGCCCGCCGATCATATCGCCGGTCTGTAAGGAGGTCCTGTCATGAGTGAAACGAATTCCAACGAGGTCGTTGTCAGCATCAAGAACCTCCAAAAGGCTTTTGGCGATAACGTGGTCCTGCGTGATATCGATCTGGACGTGCACAAAGGTGAGGTCGTTGTGGTCCTGGGCCCCTCGGGCTCGGGCAAGTCGACGATGCTTCGCTGCATCAATCGCCTGGAGCATCCCACGAGCGGCTCGATTGTCGTTGAGGGCGTGGATGTGTGTGCCAAGGGCGTCGACCTCAATAAGGTACGTACGCACTTGGGCATGGTGTTTCAGCAGTTCAACCTGTTCCCGCACCTGTCGGTTAAAAAGAACGTCATGCTTGCGCAGCAAAAGGTGCTCAAGCGCAGTAAGGAAGAGGCCGAGAAGATCGCCATCGAGGAGCTGACCAAGGTCGGCCTGGCCGAGCGCATCGATTTTATGCCGAGTCAGCTTTCGGGCGGCCAGCAGCAGCGCGTGGCCATCGCCCGCGCCCTGTCGATGAACCCGCACGTGATGCTCTTTGACGAGGCCACGTCGGCGCTCGACCCCGAGCTCGTCCGCGATGTATTGGGCGTCATGCGCGACCTGGCACGTGACGGTATGACCATGATCGTGGTGACCCACGAGATGGGCTTTGCTCGCGACGTCGCCGATCGCGTCGTCTTTATGGACGGCGGCGTTATCGTGGAAGAGGGCACGCCGAGCGAGGTCTTCGACCACCCCAAGAGCGAGCGCACCAAGGCGTTCTTGGGCAATATCTCGTAGCCGGTTGATGTAACTGCCGTTGCAAAAGAGCGGGGCTGGACTTGAATCCAGCCCCGCTCTTTTGTAGGGATGGGGATGCGCTTTGATGCAGGCTCTCTTGGAGGCCCTGGGTTCGTTACGCGAGCTCGGCTCCGAGGGCCTTGCAAGCGGTCTCGCCCTCGTCGTCGGGCGCGTCGTAGCAGATGGTGGAGTCCACGACGTTGACGCCCGCCTCGTCGGCGTCCGCCTTCCAGTTGTCCATCCATTCGCCCTCGGCCCACGAATAAGAGCCAAAGAGGACGACCTTCTTGTCGCCGAGGGTCTCCTTGACCTCATCCCACATGGGCTGGAACTCATCGTATTCAAGCTCCTCGGAACCCATGGCGGGGCAGCCGAAGGCGAAGGCATCATATTCGGCGACCTTGTCGGCAGAGAAGTCGGCGCAGGAGATGACCTCTGCCTCGGCGCCGGCACCGGTTGCGCCCTCGGCAACGAAGTTTGCCATGGCCTCGGTGTTGCCTGTACCGCTCCAGTAGACGACTGCGATCTTGCTCATGTGTGATCCTTTCGGTTGTGCGGCACGCGGCCGCGTCTTGCATGTTCTATCGGGCTACTTGGACAAGTTGTCCAAGGGTGTAGCCCTGCTGATAGATATAGGTGAGGTATTGCGTGCATGCGCGATAGGAATCGAAGGTCGTGAGCGCCTGCTCAACGTCCGTGTACACCTTCCAGGCGCCAAAGACCTTGTAGTTTTCGCCATGCTGGGCGATAAACTGATGCACGTCTTCGTAGGGGTAGCCCAAAAAATACCCAATTTCGTGAGGGAACTCGCAGGTGCAGCCGTTATCGCAGGCCTCGCCCTGAGCGAGTACACACGGTCCGTTGGCGCATGCACTTTCTGCGACATTGCTGCTCGCCAGCGTGATGCGCGCGGCAAGATGTACAAGAGATACGGGCAGGTCGTGGACATCGTAGCCTTCGGCGGCAAGCGCGGTCGCGGCTCGAGAGTCAGAGAGGTAGCGCATGAGGTCTGCGGGGCGGTAGACGTAGATGAGTGCTCCGCAGGGACGCCAGACCAAGACGCTCATATGGATGCCGAACGGTTTGAGCTCGCGGTTGCATTGGGCTATGACGGCAAGCAGACACGAACGACGCGCTTCGATATGCGGGTTGTCGGGCTTTCCGTTTTGGCTGGCATAGACGCCGGGATAGGTAAAGAGCGAAGCGGGTTTAATGCCCGCGAGCGTGGGGGAGCTGTTGCGCACGACTGCCGCTTGAAACGTTGGGATGTCAATGGTCCGAGTCACGGTGCTCCTTTCGGGTCCTCACTTGTTAGCCTAGGAAAACTTATACACGAAAGTAAGCCACGGTCAACTAAAAAGTAAGAAATGGGAAACTATTTGACTGAACCGACATGAGTTTGGAGTAAGATGGGGGACACCCCATGGGGGTATCTTGATAAGGCTCAAACGAGAGAGGTATATATGGGCGATCTGCTTAACCCCGCAAATATCATCGTGCTTGCCGTAATTGCCGTCGGCTTGTTTTTTGGATTCCGCCGTATTGCCGCATCGACGCACGGCAAAAGCTGTTGCAGCGATGGAGCGAACAGAAAGAAAGCCAAGAGGGTCGAGGTCGCGGATACCGATGCGTCCCACTATCCCTATAGCGACGACTTGCTTATCGGCGGCATGAGCTGTGACGGCTGCGCACAAAATGTTGCGAACGCCCTTAACACGCTCGATGGCATTTGGGCTACGGTGACCTATGCCGACCATACGGCTCGCGTGCGCTCTAAAAAACCGATTTATCGCGAGGCGCTCGAGACTGCCGTGAAGGATGCGGGCTATTACGTCATGAAGCTGTAGGCTCCGTCTTAGACGGCGCTCGTCACGAGGCTCGACCGCGCAGCTCTACGTCTTGAATGTCATCGAAGTCGATAGCGATGTCCCGGAGTTTGAGCAGTTTGAACGCGGGAAGCACCTCGTCGAGAATGCCGGTACGGGCGCGATAGCCATACGTATCGTAATAGGTGACGCGCACCAGGTCGCCACGCCTGAGGCCCTCGAGCTTACTCGAAAGCTCGAGGGCTTTTTCTTCTGTCAGCTCACATTTGGGCTCGACGGTAATCTCCTGCTTGCGCACGAGCTCGTAGTATCCCGTAAGCGCGGCGAATGGCATAAACTGCGCGGCGCGGTTGGCGCGGACGGCACCGTTGGCGGTAAGTTTGGGGTCGGTTGATCGCCGTCTGCCCTCGGGGTCGGCCAGACGCTCAAAGGCGGTTGGCGGGCGCATGGGTTGTTGTTTGGGTTTAGGCACGATGTCCTCCAACCTGGTCGTTGCGTTCGCGTGCGGTGGCGCCGGCTGTAAAGCTCAATCCTTTGACCAGGGCGTTCTTGCCGTATTTGCCCTTTACGGCCAGAACGGCGCGGGCAAGGTCGCGCTCGCGCCCGTCGGCCTCGACATCGCTAAATAGATCGATGGTGGCAAACTCTTCGGGCATAAGGTTTCCAAAGCCCAGGTTAATACGTTTGACGGGTCGTTTGGGATCGACGGTCTGTGCCCACAGGTCATCAAAGTAGCCCATGATCTTCTTAAACGAATTGGTTCGCTCGGGCAGCTTTCGCGACGCGTTGGAATGGGCAAAGAGCGCGGCATAACCGCCACGTGGCTTGCCGCCGTGCTCACCCACGAAGATGCCGTCAATCGCCTGTGCCTCGCGAACCATGCGACGGCGCTCGTCATTGCGCTGGACGGGCTTGGGCGCGCGGGGTGCAAGTTCGGGGCCATCGCTTGCGGCCGGCTCGATTCCCGAGGTGCTTGAGCGTAGGTGCCCGCAGCCGTCGATGTATTGCGCCGTGCCACTGGCATCGAGCCGGCGAATGTCGGCGCGCTCGCTTGCGTAGCCCACAAAGAGCGAAATGCTGTCGCAGACCACATGCTTGTCGACCAGGTCCAGCACGGCGGTGTCGACCATCTCACGTAACACCGTATAGGCCTGTTCGTAGGCATAGCCCTTCGAGAGCACCTGTCCCGTGGTGGTCGAAGTCGCTTGGGGGCGATAGGCTTGGATGTCGGCGATGGTCGTCGGCTCGCGTCCAAAGGCATGGTCGATCAGATACTCGGCATTCACGCCAAACTCGTCGTAGAGCAGGTTTTCGTCGAGCGCTGCGACGCCCATGAGATCATAGGCGCCGTACTTTTCGAGACGCGCCGCCACGCCGGGACCGATGCCCCAGATGTCGGTGATGGGGCGGTGCGGCCAGATCTCCTTGCGAAAGGTCTCGTCGTCAAGTATCCCGATACGGCTGGGCACGTGTTTGGCGGTGATGTCGAGCGCCACTTTTGCTTGGAATAGGTTGGGTCCGATACCGACTGTAGCGGTAATGCCGGTGCGGCGTACGACCTCGTCGCGCAGCATGCAGGCAAAGCCTTTGGCATCGGTGTGGTAGAGATCCAAGTAGGGCGTGACATCGATAAAGCACTCGTCGATCGAATAGACATGGACATCCTGCGGGCTGACGTATTCCAGGTAGATGCCGTAGATTTGCGCCGATACCTCCATGTAGTGCTGCATGCGCGGCATGGCTTTGATGTAGTCGATGCCGTCAGGGATCTCGAACAGACGACAGCGGTTGTGGATACCGAGGTCCTTCATCGCCTGCGTGATGGCGAGACAGATCGTCGTGCGGCCGCGCGATTCATCGGCGACGACCAGGTTGGTGGTAAGCGGATCGAGCCCGCGGTCGACACACTCGACACTGGCGTAGAACGTCTTAAGGTCGATGCAGATGTACGTGCGCTGACCGTGCTCCACCCGGGTCCTCCTTATCAAACACATGTTCCTATCGAATATTTGTTCGATAATACCCGCTTGCGCAGACATCGTCAAAACCGACCAAAAAGGGACAGGTTTATTTTGGTCGGTAAATCGTTTGACCTGCCAAAACAAACCTGTCCCTTTTTGGTCGGTTTACGGGGCGCTTACGGTGGGCCGGTAACCTTGATGTGTTGGATACGCTGAAGGGATATGGATGACCGTCGATATGGGTGATCGAGCGCTTTTGGTGCTGGCCGTGCTGTGCCTTGCGGCCTTTGCTTGTCTGCTGATTAATGTGCGCAAGGGCCAGGCCATGAGAATCGACGAGTTAGGTTACTCGCTGTTTGTTGAGCATCTTCGATCGCCGGCGCTGACCGTCGTTATGAGGGCCGTTTCGAACCTTGCGAGTGCACCCTTTATCGTCGGCGTGCTCGTCGCGGCATTTCTTTGGGCGCCCTGTCGGCCTCAGGTTGTCTGGGCTGCCGTTAATGTCGGCGTCGTCAGCGCCATCGACCAGCTGCTCAAGGCGCTGGTGCGCCGGTCTCGCCCCGAGGGGTTCCGGCTTGTCGAGGCGCCGGGGCTGAGTTTTCCCTCGGGCCATTCGATGGCCGCCATGGCGTTCTATGGGTATTTAATTTGGTCGATGCAGGGTGGCACGTGTGGGTTTCTGCCGAGCCTCGTCGTCGAGGCGGGCCCTGTGTTCCTTATCCTTGCCGTGGGCGTAAGCCGAGTATATCTGGGCGTACATTATGCCTCCGATGTTTTGGGTGGGTTTTGCCTGGCGTTTGCCTGGCTTGTCCTGTTTGTACGTTGGGGTCTGGGGTTTTGGGGTCTATAGCCACCTGCGGGGACTCGAATGAAACCGGTTTTAACGCAGCCCTAAAGAGCGCGAAACAGCACGGAAAAGCTCTCTTCGTAGCATGACCCTAACGATTTGCTTCACCTCAAGGCACGGAAGGGTTGTGGAGAAGATGGTCAACTATGGGTTTGGTATGCCGACGCGTCTTGTCGCGGACGGCGATGTGGCGCGCTGGTGCGGACGCCTGGTTGCCCACTATGGTGGCACCAAGGCGTTAGTTGTGCTGGGCGGCGACAAGCATACGCGCGACGAGCTCGTTGCGGCGGCGCTTGGTTCGCTTGATCGAGCATTGCTGGAGCGCACGCTGTTCCGCTGCGGCTCGGTCGAGGGTGACGGGGGAGACGAGCTGGTCGATGAGGCCGTTGCCTTGGCCGTCGACGAGAGCATCGATTTTGTGCTGGCGATTGGGGATGCCGATACGGCCGGCTTTGCGCGCGAGGTCGCCCGTCGTATGGCGGTGCTCGATTCCGGCGAGGACGGTTTTGTTCCCTATGGCTGCATTGTCTCGGAGGGAAAGGTGCCCGCCGTTGTGGGCAGGGGCGAAGTGCCCGTCTTTGCCATTATCGCGCCCGAGCTCTTGGACGGCATTGGCTCTCCCTTGCGCGAGTTGCTCGACAGCGTGTGCGCCGCGGCGTAGGAGGGCAATATGCCATATGTGCAGCTGGCGGTAGCCATTGCCTGTGAAATTGGAGCATCGTCGGCGCTTAAGGCCACGCACGGTTTTACCGTGTTGGCGCCCAGTGTCGCGACGCGAGCCATGATATCGAATATGCCCTGTCGTCGCGCTACGGTGTGGCGCACGGCGCGGGCCTTGCCGTGGTGATGCCGGCGGTGCTCACGTACTACCTGGATGTTGAGGTCGCCGCGGTGCCGCGCTTGGCCCAGCTCGCACGTCGCGTGTGGGGTGTCGGCGAGGAGGACGATATGGTGGCCGCCCGCGCCGGCGTGGAGGCCCAGCGCACATTCTTCGCTTCGCTCGGTATGCCGGTGACGCTCGAGGCGGTGGGCGGCAAGCTCGAGGACATTTCGTCCCTTGCCCACGAGACATGCTATGCCGGCGGCCGCGCCGGCACCGTGGGAGGCTATCTTCCGCTCGACGAGCATGCCGTCGCGCGTATCTTTAGCATGATGCTCGCCTAATATCTGCCATAAAGGGATGGGTTATTTTTGGTAGGTAAAGCGTTTGACCTGCCAAAATAAGCCTGTCCCTTTTTGATCGGTTGCCGTTTGGGGGCCGATTGGCAACGCTCACTGATTGTAGTCTTGACCTGCGCTAGAATAGTGGCATCTGAATGTCCGGGCGCATGGAGGCGTGCGCCCGTATGCTGAGGAGGACTCTATGGCAACTGTTGCCGCACCTATCGATGCTACGTCGACTGCCGCTTGGAAGGCGCTCGAGGCTCATCAGGAGAAGCTCGAGGCCGATGGTATCGACCTCAAGGCCTGGTTCGCTGCCGATGCCGAGCGCGTGAACAAGCTGAGCTTTGACGCCGGTGACCTGCACTTCGATCTGTCGAAGAACCTGGTGACCGATGAGACCGTCAAGCTGCTGTGCGATCTTGCCCGTGAGGTGAAGCTCGAGGAGCGCCGCGACGCCATGTTCTCCGGCGAGCACATCAACACCACCGAGGACCGCGCCGTCCTGCACACCGCGCTGCGCCGCCCGGCAAGCGAGAAGGGCCAGCTCATCGTCGACGGCCAGGACGTCGTCGCCGACGTGCACGAGGTCCTCGATCGCATGTATGCCTTCGCCGAGCGCGTGCGCTCCGGTGAGTGGAAGGGCGTTACCGGCAAGAAGATCGAGCACCTGGTGTCCATCGGCATCGGCGGCTCCGATCTGGGCCCGGTCATGGCTTACGAGGCTCTGCGTCCCTATGCCGACGCCGGTATCGACTGCCGCTACATCTCCAACATCGACCCCAACGACCAGGCCGAGAAGCTCAAGGGCTTGGATCCCGAGACCACGCTCGTGATCATCGTCTCCAAGACCTTCACCACGCTCGAGACCCTCACCAACGCTCGCGAGGTCAAGACCTGGATGCTCGAGCAGCTCAAGGCTCAGGGCGCCATCGACGGCTCCGATGAGCAGAACGCCGAGGCCGTGGCAAAGCACTTCGTCGCCGTTTCCACCGCACTCGAGAAGGTCGAGGCTTTCGGTATCGACCCGGCCAACGCCTTCGGTTTCTGGAACTGGGTCGGCGGCCGCTACTCCGTCGACTCCGCCGTGGGCCTGTCGCTGATCGTCGTGCTCGGCCCCGAGCGCTTCCAGCAGTTCCTCGAGGGCTTCCACGCCATCGACGAGTACTTCTGCAACACGCCGCTCGAGAATAATGCCGTCGCGCTGATGGGCCTGCTCAACGTCTGGTACGTCAACTTCTTCGGTTCCAAGAGCCACGCCGTGCTGCCGTACTGCCAGTACCTGCACCGTTTCCCGGCCTACCTGCAGCAGCTCACCATGGAGTCGAACGGCAAGCATGTCCGCTGGGACGGCAGCGCCGTGACCTCCGATACCGGTGAGATCTTCTGGGGCGAGCCCGGCACCAACGGTCAGCACGCCTTCTACCAGCTGCTGCACCAGGGCACCGTGGTGGTCCCGGCCGACTTTATCGCTTTCGCCAACACTGCCAACCCCGCAACCGACAGCGGCCAGGATGTCCACGAGCTGTTCCTGGGCAACTTCCTGGCCCAGACCAAGGCGCTCGCCTTTGGCAAGACGGCCGATGAGGTGCGCGCCGAGGGCACGCCCGAGCAGATCGTCCCGGCCCGCTGCTTTGAGGGCAACCGTCCGACGACCTCGATCTTTGGCGACACGCTGACCCCGTTCGCACTCGGCGAGCTCATCGCCCTGTACGAGCACATCACGTTTGTCGAGGGCACGGTCTGGGGCATCGACTCCTACGACCAGTGGGGCGTTGAGCTGGGCAAGCAGCTTGCCAAGCAGATTACCCCGGCCTTCCACGACGACGCCGCCAAGGCCGAGCAGGACGCTTCGACCCAGGCGCTCATCGAGTTCTACCGCGCTCACCGCAAGTAGTCGCTGCTGTTAACGCATCGCGCCTTATAGTCAGGGGCCCGTATCCTATCGGATGCGGGCCCCTTTGCTTTGCCGTGGTCCCGGGACGCACGGCCTTTGTGGAACATCGCCGGAGCGTCGCGTGCTGCGAGGGCCCTGCGTCTAGAGCTCGGCCTCCGCATGGCCTCGCTGCGCCTCGGGCAGCTCCCCGTAGAGCGGATGGTCTTCGAGCCTAAAGCGCTCGACCTGTTCGGGAGTGCGACCGCGCACAAAGAGCCACGAGCGATCGATCGGCGTCGCCATGAGCGTGCTGGGCAGCGCGTCGGCGCGGTCGGAAAACACCCGGGCACTCTCGGGATCCTGGAACGCCAGCACCAGATGCGTGTCGCAGTTGCCCATGATGGAGCGTGCGCGTGCCTCGCCATAGAGCGCATCGAACTGGTTGGTCGACTACAGCAGCAGCGTTGCCCAGATGTTGCGGCTTCGGATAATCGAGAGTACGTTGTCGATCTGGGGGATCTGCAGATTTGCGAAGTCATCGAGCATAAAGCGCACGGGCACGGGCAGGCTGCCGTCGGGCTGCCTATCGGCCTCACGAATGAGGCCCATAAACGCCTGCGAAATAAAGAGGCCGGTCAGCGGATCGAGATTGCGGTCAATATCGCTTACGGTTACAAACAGGGCGCAGGGGGTGTGTCCCATGGAAGCGAAGTCCACCTGATGGCACTCACGATAGAGCTGTGCCGCACCGTCGAATCCCAGACACATGACCTTTTCGGCAAGGATGCCGACGATGCTCGCGTGCATGCGCTCGGCATTTTGCGTAATGGCGTAGCGCCGCCATAGCGAGAGGGCATAGCTTTGGGGGTCGGTCGTGATCAGGTCGTCAAACAATCGACCCGTGGCACCGTCCTGCAGGTGCTCGATCAGCTTGATGACCGAGCTGATCATCTGCTCGTCGGCGGGTAGCTGTTCGGTGACGTAGGCGATAAGACACGACAGCAGGTTTGCCGCCGCATGATCCCAAAAAGGCTGGTTGTTGTCCTCGATGGGGCAGATGGCCTTTGCCACCGAGAGGATGTCCTGCTGGTTGGGCCTGCCGTCCGCCTTGCGGCGAATGTGCCTCAGGGGGTTGTAGCCGCAGCGCTCGATGCCGGGCGCAAGGGCCGGGACGGTGTTGAGGTCGGCGAAGTTGAGACATTGCACGCGGTAACCGTGGGCTGCCAGCACGGGTCCCACTTCGCGACAGAGCGTGCCTTTGGTGTCGAGCACGATGTAGCTTGCGTTCATTTGCAGCAGGTTGGGCTTGAGGACGTTTCGGGTCTTGCCGGCTCCCGAGGGGCCGATCACAAGTGCGTTGTTGTTGAGTCCCGTTTGGCGGGTGTCGCAGGAAAGCGTTCGATCCTTGGCGAGGATGGTGGACGATGCGGACTTAGATGCGGCGAGGCGGCTGGCGAGGTTAGACATGGGCGACCTCCTTGGTGGTCGAGAGGATTTCGTGGGCAAAGCCGAGCTCGACGGCGCGCTCGGCCGAAAGGTAGGTGTCTTTTGCAGTGAGGGACTGGATGCGCTTGGGCGTGAGGCCGCTGCGGTCCGAGAGGATTTGCGTGAGGGTCTTGCGGGTCTGCATGAGACGCCGGCTGGTTTCTTGCAGCGCAAGTGCCGAGCCGCCTGCCCCCTGGGGGATCAGCGGGTCGTGAATCATGAGCTCTGCATGGGGCGCCATACGGCGATCGTCGCCGCCCATAAAGATCACGGCGCCCATGGACGCGGCGAATTCCAGACAGACGGTGCGGATGGGGCACGATGCGAGGCGCATGGCGTCATAGATCGCAAGGCCCGATCGCACGCTTCCGCCGGCGCTGGCGACAAATATGGTGATGGGGCGGCTGGGGTCGGTGGCATCGAGCAGGCGGATCTGCTGGCATAGGTCGTGGGCCATCGGGGTTTCGATGTTTCCCATGACGGAGAGCTCGCGACGGGCGAGCATCTCATCGTAAATGCTGGTGAGCGTGATGCCTCGGGCGGATTCACGCATGGTGAGGGGGCTGATGATGGGGGAATGATTGGTGTCCATGAGGACTCCTTTCTGTTGGTTGTGTTGTGGAATAGGATTGTTGCCCGCGGAGGGGCTGGCGGACTACAGGGTTCGTCCGAGCCTGAGATCGAGCTCGGTTGTGGGGCAGACTGCCTGTTCGTGCGGCTCGCAAGCGCCAAGGGCTCCAAAGCGATAGAGCGTTGCGGCGGGCGTGGTGTAGGCGAGCCGCAGCTGATGCTCGACAGGGGCACATCCGTCATTTTTGTAATGAGCCGCGTAGTACTGCGCGATGCTGGCGTTCATCTCGCTGCCATTGCGATGGCGCTCAAACTGGCGTCTGCAGGTCTCGATGATCTTTGCTACCGACTTGGGTGCCGTCGCGGGAACAAGGGCGAGATAGCCCTCAAATAGCTCGTTGATGCTCAGGAGGCACAGCAGGTCGATTAGCGTCCTTATGGCTGTTCCCTCGGCAGAAAAATGCGCGGTCATGCGGTTATATCGGTTGCGGTCGACGATGGCCGCATGGGGTCTTGGAGTTTTCTGCCCCGTGGTCCCGGG
Organism: uncultured Collinsella sp.; assembly: GCA_902491915.1. Lineage (GTDB taxonomy): Bacteria > Actinomycetota > Coriobacteriia > Coriobacteriales > Coriobacteriaceae > Collinsella. The sequence goes on along the minus strand of CABUJL010000016.1, from coordinate 13,131 downwards.
CTTTTGCCGCGCCTGTGTATTGAGCTCGACGTTGCAGCGCTTGAGGCCGTCCAACGGAAGGAACAGTGCGGTGCGCAGGGTGTTCCGCTTACTTTCGAGTTCATGACGCTCGTCGGGTTCCCATTCGAGCTTGAGTTTCGTGTCGAGCGCCGTAAGCATATGGGCTAGGCAGCCTACGGTAAGAACGTACGAATCGTTGTCGCGTTTTGGGGCATAGGGGTCTGTCAGCTTGCGAATGTCGGGGTCGCCCATGATCTTTGTGCAGCGCTTCAGCAGTTGAGGGTGGTCGGCCAAGATCGTCGCGAGCGGTAGCGACGCGTAGTTCTTGATGGTCGCGGCGGCAAAGGCGGCGTCATATTCGTTTGCATATGCTCGCTCAATGCGGGCATCCAGAATGCTTTTCTTATCGCCGTCTTCAGCGTGGTGGTTTGTCATAGCTTCTCCAATCGGTTGATGTTCGTGCTGTTTGTTGATGTGTTGGTTGTCGTGAGTGATGTGCTTGCCGTGGGTGATGTGCTGACGTTGGGGTGCTATACGGTTTTCAATGAGCCCGTGAGGCAGTTGCTGCAGGGGCGGGATGGAACGGCCCCATGCAAGGCGGAAGGCATCGTGCTCAAAATCGAGACAGCAATGCCCTGGGTGCCTCACATGTGGCAGTTACCTCATTAAGTTGTCATTGCGTTTGGGGCTGTACTTTGCCGATCTTCCTTCTCTTACACGCTAAAATTCAAACTTCATATGCTCGATCTACTTAAAACCGCAACGGCGGTCTTTTATCAACTTATATGTCGGAACGCGTCTTTGCAAGTACTTTTTTGCGTTTGTTTCAAATGGGGTGGTTTTGCAACCGTCATGCGCGCGCTGTGCGAACGTGCCCCGGCTCGGATAAGATAGTGCGCGATAAAAACGATGCAAGGAGGCACATATGGCAATCAAAGCCATCGCGATGGATATCGACGGTACGCTCACCAACGACCAAAAGGTCATCAGCCCGCGTACGCGCGAGAAGCTGCTCGCGGCGCAGGAGTCGGGCATTAAGCTCATCTTGGCTTCGGGCCGTCCCGCATGGGGGCTGCACGCCTTGGCGCAGGAGCTCGACCTTCAAAACCATGACGGTCTGCTAGTTGCCTTTAACGGCGCGCATGTGGTCGACGCTCAGACCGACGAGGTGCTGTTCGATCAGGCTATGCCTGCCGACGAATTGCATCGCCTGATTGATCACCTGCGTAATTTTGACGTGATTCCTATGATCTCGCTCGGTCGCGACTTGCATGTCGAGGATTCGTACCGCTGCATGATTACGCTGCCGGATGGCTCGCAGAAAAACATCGTCAAATACGAGCGCGATGCGTGCGACCTTAAGATCCGCGAGGTGGAGAGCCTGCATGAGGTCGCTGATGCTTATCCCGTGGACAAGCTGCTCACTGCGGGCGACCCGGCCTATCTGCAAGCGCATCACGAGGAGATGTACGCGCCCTTTACCCAGACGCTTTCGGGCATGTTTACGGCCGACTGGTACTTTGAGTACACGGCGCCCGGTATCGACAAGGCCCGTGCGCTCGAGGGTGCCCTGCCCAAACTCGGCATCGATGCCAGTGAGGTCGTATCGTTTGGCGACGGCCAGAACGACAAGTCCATGATTGAGTGGGCCGGCACCGGCGTTGCCATGGGCAACGCCGTCGATGAGGTTAAGGCTGTGGCCCAGATGGTGACCGCCAATAACAACGAAGATGGTATTGCGGTGGCGCTGGATAAGCTGCTGGGTTAGAATCGCCGATTAATGCATGGTTCGGGCGCCTGCTCGCGGGCGTCCTTTTGTTAGGGAGGGTGCCGTGTCCGCATTTCCGTTCGATGCCGTTATCTTTGACATGGACGGCGTGATTGTCGATACCGAGTATTACTACCTGGGCGAGACTGCCGCGTTTGCCAAGGAGCTTGGGCTTAATCTGACTCAAGAGGAGTTGAATGGGCAGGTCGGTACCTCGCATCAGTTCTTCCTGCATATGCTGGTCGATTGGTTTGAGCGTGCCGGTAAGGGGCATTTCACTGGCGAGGAAGCGTTGGCCCGTTGGGACGAATGGGCTCATAAGCGTCCGCGCGACTATCAGGCTTTGATTAACCCAGGCGCCGTGGATACGATTCGAGAGCTGCCGCGCCGCGGCGTTCGCGTGGCGCTTGCCAGCTCGTCTCCCATGGTTAGTATCGAGGAAGTGCTCAATGCGTGCGGGCTGTCGGATGCCTTTGAGTATGTGGTGAGCGGCGAGCAGTTTAAGGAGAGCAAGCCCGAGCCCGACATCTACCTGCATGCGCTGGACCTGCTGGGGCTGCCCGCGAATCGCTGCTGCTGCGTCGAGGATTCGGTGCCTGGCATCACCGCTGGCAAGCGAGCCGGCCTGACAGTCATTGCCAAGCGCGAGGAACGCTTTGGCTTTAGCCAGGATGCCGCGGACAAGATTATCGACCAGCTGCCGGAGCTGCTCACGCTTTCTTAGGAGCGCGGTAGTTGCGCGTTTTTCGGGTCTGATGAGTAAATAGCCAACATTTTGGTGCGACACCTAGCATACTTTAAGCTAATGCGGGCTTAAGGGCTTGTTGAATGCCCTTAAGCCCGTTTTAGAATTAATTGTGCTGGGAGAGGGTATATGCCACCGACTGAAGGGCCAACTGACGGTAAAGCAGCGATACCGCTGTACCAACAGGTCATTGATATCATTAAAAACGAAATCAACTCCGGCGCTTACAAGGCAGGCGCGCGGATACCCAACGAATTCGAATTGGCTGAGAGCTATAAAGTTGGCCGCGTTACCGTGCGACGCGCTATTGAGGAGCTCGTCCAGCAGGGCTATCTAACGAAGCGACAGGGGAAAGGCACGTTTGTCAATGCCCCCAAGCTCAAGCGCAAGATTCGCCAGAAGGATGACGTCCAGAGTTTTTCGGACGCATGCCGCGTTAACGGAATGGAACCGGGGGCGTGTGTCATTTCGAGAAAGATACTGCCGGCGGATTCCACCGAAGCGCAGTTCTTTGGTGTTCCCGTTGGAACTGACTTGATTTGCGTTGAGCGCGTGCGCACTGCCGATGGCGTCCCTGTCATGCTCGAGAACAACATATATGTTTACGAGGACAACGCCTATCTATCAACGGCACTTCTATCTAACCAATCCATTTTTGAGTTCGTGCGCAACCGGACGGGCCGCACGCCCGCGTTTACCGACCCGTGCACGCTCGAGATCGCGTGCGCGTCGCCCGAGGTCGCTCGACTGTTGGCAGTTCCCGTTGGCGAACCCTTGTTTTATATGGAAGCCTTCTTTTTCGATGAGCAGCGGCGGCCGTTTATCATCGGTCGTCAGCGGATCGTTGGGTCTCGCTACGTTTTTGACATCTAGGACATTGCGAATGGAAACGCCCGGTGGATCATCTCACCGGGCGTTTCCATACCGTTCATGGCGCAAACGCGACCGTTCAACCGCGTTGCGGCAATCAGTTTGAAATTATCTTGATGAAGGGAAAAGCTGCTGGTAATCTATGGGACGTCATAGAACGTTTGCATTGTGCAAACGTTGAAGCGAGATGCGATGCAGTCTCGAGTTCTTTGGAGGTATCTATGTCAGATACGAAGGCGAAGAAGACAAACAGACGTTTTAAGTTCAAATTACCGCATGTCTATACGATCATGTTCTTGCTGATCGTTGTCTTTGCGGTCCTGACTTGGATCGTTCCCTCTGGTCAGTATCAGCGCAAGACGATTTCGACAGCGGCGGGCGAGCGTGAAGTCGCCGTTGCTGGAACCTATGAACAGGTCGATAAGAACTACACCGATTCCGAGACCGGCGAGACCATCAATCTGGGCCAGGATATCTTCGCGGTTCTGCAAGCGCCCACCAAGGGTATCCAAGAGGCTGCCGACGTCGTTGCGTTCGTCTTATTGATTGGCGGATCGTTCGCGATCATCACCAAGACCAACGCTTTGAATGCCGGCATGAGCCGTGTGATTAAAAAGCTCAAGAACAAGGACATCCTCATCATTCCCATCACGATGACATTGCTGTCCATTTGCGGCACTACGTTTGGCATGTCTGAGGAAGCCCTGCCGTTCTATGCCATCTTCATTCCCATCATGATGGGTATCGGTTATGACTCGATGACGGCATTCATCATCTGCTTCCTTGGTCCTAACCTGGGATATTGTGCTTCGACCATCGACCCGTTTAATGTTTTGATCGCCCAAGGCATCATTGGCATCGAGGGTAATCCGCAACTGTGGCTGCGCGCCGTTTCTTGGGTCATCTTCACTGCCGTCGGTATCGCATGGGCCATGCGCTACGCCATGCGCGTCAAGAAAAACCCCGAGTCGTCCATTGTGTACGAGGACGATAAGCTCAAGCGTATTGAGTTTTCCGTGACCGATGCCTCCATCGAGGAAGAGTTCACTATCCGTCAGAAGCTCGTGCTTATCGATTTTGCTTGCGGTATGGGCATTATCGTCTGGGGTCTTGTTACCCAGGGCTGGTACATGAATCAGATTTCCGCCGTGTTCCTTGGCATGGGCTTGCTTGCCGGTATCCTGGGCGGCCTTGACCAGCAGACGATCGCAGAGGAGTTCGTTAAGGGTCTCGCCGACTTTGCGTACGCTGCCGTCGTTATCGGTATCGCTCGCGGTATTCTGGTCATCGCCGAGGGCGGCATGATCATCGACACCATCCTCCAGGCGCTTGCTACCGCGCTCGCCGGTGCACCTGCCGCCGTCTACACCACGTTTATGTATGTCGTCCTTGGCCTGCTCTCTTTGCTGGTTCCCTCGAGTTCTGGCCTGGCGGCGCTCACCATGCCCGTTATGGGCCCCCTGACCGAGCTCATGGGCCTCAATCCCGAGGCGGCCGTCACCGCGCTCCAGTTTGCCAACCAGACCATCAACACCATCAGCCCCGTGGCGGGTATGACGGTCGCCGGCCTTGCCGTGGCTAAGATTTCGTTTGGCCAATGGTGGAAGACCATTTGGAAGTTCTTCATCTTCATGGTCGTGTTTGGCTTGGTCATTACTGCCATTTCCGGCATGCTTCCGGCGTAGGTGGTTGTGATGTCTGATCGTTTGACGGTCCTGACGTCTAAGAGCGTCTTTACCGGTACGGGGGACCTGCCGTTTGAAGGTTTCGTAGCGGTCCGTGGCAATCGAATTGAGGCTGTTGGCACCAAGTGTGAGCTAGCTTCGTATTTGACCCAGGCGGACGAGGTAGTTGACCTGGGCGACCGCACCGTCATGCCTGGCCTGATCGATGTGCATACCTTCTATACAGGCTGGGCGCTGCGGACGTTGGGGCCTGATCTGTCCGGCATCGCTGATGCCAAAGAGGCCGTGTCGCTCTTGCGTGCATGGAAAGAAGATCGTCCGGATTGCGCGGCGGCTTTTGGCCACAACCTACCCGAAACGTTGGCATCGGATGCCGAGAACGCAAATACAGCAGCTGTGTTTGACGAGTGTTTTGGCGATATCCCCGTCGTCTGCTTTACACCGGGCGCGGATACCTGTGTTCTCAATGCTGCCGCCAGTGCGCGATACGGCTTCACACCCCAGGCGTGCTATGCCGAGAAGATCTGGCGCATGATGAGCGATTTCCTCGCGCTGCCCGAGGTGCGTGCAGGGTATTCGGACTACATGAGCATGCTTAACGAACGCGGCGTTACCGCCATCAAGGAGATGGCGTTTGATGACTACTACGGCTTTGCCGACGAAATGGCTCGCCGTGAGGAATCTGGTGAGCTGACGGTTCGCGTCTCTATGATGTCGCAGCCGGTGGGTGCCGGTGCAAATCTGGCATATGCCCGCGAGGCACGAGAGCGCTTCCGGGGACCGTTCGTTCGTTTTTCTGGCTTCAACCGTATGACCGATCGCGGCGTATGGGCGGGGCTTGCCGAGATGATTGACCCCTATGCGGACTCGGCCGATGCGGGCGCTGCCGGCAAGACGGTCGTCGAGGAGCCAGAGTGGGATCTGATTGAGAACGAGCTGCGTGCAATTGATGCTGACGGCTTCCGATATTCCTTGCATTGCCAGGGCGATGGCGCCGTTCGTCGCACCGTGGCGCTCTATGCCTCGCTGCCTCGAGACGAGCATGGACGGATGCTTCGCCGCCATGCGATTACCGATCTCGAGAACTCTGACCCGACCGATCTTGTCGAGTTTGGCAAGTTAGGTGGAATTTGCGAGGTCTATCCGCAGATTCTGACGCTGGACCGGCGCGAGGATTGCCTGTCGATGATGCGTCGACAAATTGGCGAGACGCGACTTTTGCACAGCTGGAATCGCCGCGGCATGGAAGATTCCGGATGCACAGTGTGCTGCGGCACGGATCTGCCGCTGCTGATTCCGAGCCTGGGCGAGTCAATCTACAGCGCGTGCGGCGGATTCTTCGCCGACGGACTGCCCGTGAATGAGGTCAACACGCTGACGCTTGTCGAGCTCTTGCGCGCTTGGACTGCCGGGGGCGCGTACGACCTGATGCGCGAAGACGAGCTGGGTACGCTCGAGGTTGGCAAGCTTGCCGATATCTGCGTGCTCGATCGGGATGTGTTCGACCTCGATTATCGCGACGCACGCGATCTTGCGGTTGACATGACGATGTCGGACGGACAAATCGTGTTCGATCGAAATAAGGAGGCATAAGATGTCTGAATCCAAACCGACGCTGCACCGCGAACAGATTGCGGGCATGAATATCCACTACATCATGTGGTCGCTCGATTACTTCCTTGATGTGCAGCAGCGCTTGGGCTTTGAGTCCATTGAGCTGTGGTGTGCAGAGCCGCATGTGACGCTCGACCACACGGGCTACTTTGAGGCTGAGGTCCTGGCGAAAAAGGCTGCAGACCGTGGGCTTAGGTATCGTACTCTGTGCCCCGAGAATGTTGTCTATCCTTGGCAGTATTGCGCACGCAAACCGCTGCATGAGCAGCGCAGCCTGGCGTACTTTAAGCACGGCATTGAGCTTGCCGAGGTACTTGGGTGCGACCGCATGTCCATCAACTCGGGCTGGGGCGACTGGGACGAGGACCGCGAGGAAGCCTGGAAGCGCAGCCGCGAGCACTTGTCCATTCTGGCGGAGTATGCCGGCGAGCACGGTCTGGTGCTTACGATGGAAAGCCTGCGTCCCGAGGAGAGCAACCTTGTGACGACGGTTTCCGATGCGAAGCGCATGATTGACGAGGTCGCGAGCCCGTACTTACAGCCCATGGTTGATACAACCGCGATGGGCGTTGCAGGCGAGACGCTCGAGGACTGGTTTGCCGCCTTTGGTGATGGGGCAATTCACGAGATGCACTTTATCGACGGCGACCCGTATGGCCATCTGGTGTGGGGCGATGGCAAGCACGATATGGACGCCTTCGTCGCCACACTCAACGCCCATGGTTTCGACGGCATGCTGGGCCAGGAAATCACGGATGGTCGTTACTACGATGACCCGGCAGCGGCAGATGCCAAGAACATGGCCGCATTCGAGAAATATCTGATTGACTAAAACAACCATCGGCCACGCAACCAACGTCATTGATTGCGGGCCAAACAAGAAAGGAACTGGATATGAACGCACACGATCTGATTAAAGAGGCAATTGCCGAGAAGGGCAAGTTCGACAGCGTCTACTGGATTGCTTGCGGTGGCTCCATGATCGATTTGATCCCGGCTCATGAGCTTCTGCAGCGCGAGGCAACCACCTTCACTTCGTATATCTATACCGCGCGTGAATTTGACATTATGCGTCCGCGTCGTCTGGGCGAGAAGTCTCTGGTCATCGCTTGTAGCCACAGTGGCAACACCCCGGAGGTCGTCGAGGGCTGCGAGATTGCCCTTGCCGCCGGCGCTACGGTGATCGCCCAGACCGACAACGCTGGATCCAAGATCGACTCCGGCAAGTGGACCACGTGGGTCTACCCGTGGGGCGAGGGTGTGCCGCAGGCCGAGGTCCCCGCCGGCATTTCGCTGTCGCTTGCGGCAGAGCTGCTCGATCAGCAGGAGGGCTACGCCGATCTCGCCGATATGTATGCCGGTATTGCCGAGATGGATAAGATTCTTCCCCCGGCACGCGAGAAGGTAAATGCCGAGCTGGGCGATCGCTTTGCCAAGCTTTGCCAGGAGCACGAGTTCTTCTATATTCTGGGCAGCGGTCCCAACTTTAGCCAGACCTACGGTTTCGCTATCTGCTCTCTTATGGAGATGCAGTGGCAGCACTGCAGCTACATCCACTCTGCCGAGTACTTCCATGGCCCCTTCGAGGCTACTCAGGATGGCGTTTTTTACTTCCTGCAGATGGGCTCCAGCGAGTGCCGTGCTATGGACGAGCGCGCCCTGGCGTTCCTTAAGACGCATACCGATACGCTGATGGTGCTCGATGCCAAGGAGTACGGTATGGAGGCCGTGCCGGCGAGCGTCCGTGCTTATTTGGACCCGGTGCTGTTCTACGCCATGAACTGCGAGCTGCGTGCCGCACGCGGCAAGGTGTTTGATCACGATCCCGATTTCCGTCGCTACATGGGCGTTGTCGAGTACTAGAAGGGTAAATACCATGGCATTTAACGTTAACGCGCTCGGATTTGGCGACAACGTCGTCGATCGCTATGAGCATATCCACACCATGTATCCTGGCGGCAACGCGGTGAACTTCGCCGTTTATGCCAAGAAATGCGGTGCCGCACGCTCCGCATACATGGGCATTTTTGGCAATGACGCCGCTGCCGAGCATGTCATTGCAAGCCTCGAGGATGAGGGTATCGAGCTTGACAAGTGCGAGCAGATGATTGGCGAGAACGGAGCGGCTCGCGTGACCGTCGTTGACGGTGACCGTGTCTTCCTCGGCTCCAACGAGGGCGGTATCCGTGGCGATGCGCGCTGTGTCCTCGATCGCTTTGACCTTTCGTACATGAAGCAGTTCGACGTAGTCCACTCGGGCAACTATTGCTTTACCGAGCGCGAACTTCCCAAGTTGAAGGCCGCGGGCGTCACGGTTTCGTTTGACTTCTCGGACGATTCGACCGACGAGTACTACGAGCAGATTGCTCCCTACGTTGACTTCGCATTCTTTAGCGCGGCAGACGCCGCGAGCGAGGATGAGATTCGCGAGCGTCTGGCATGGGTGAAGAGCCTAGGTCCGCGTTTTGTATCGGCAACGGCTGGCGCTGAGGGCTGCATTGCCTATGACGGCGAGCGTTACTATCGGCAGCGTGCCAAGCCTGTGGCAGATATGAAGGACACCATGGGAGCGGGTGACTCGTTCCTGACTTCGTTCTTGATGTGCTATCTCGATTCTGTCAAGCGTGGCGAGGATGGCGCCGAGGCCATCGAGCGTGCACTCGACTTTGCTGCCGGGTTTGCCTCGACCGTGTGCGGCATGGAAGGCTCCTGGGGCCATGGAGCGCCAATCGTCGAATAGCTTAAGAAAGCGTACGGCGGTCTGGCTATGAGGCCTTGGACAGCCGATGCAAAACAACAAGCGAAACGAAAAAAGGGGGCTCGCCATGTGGTGGGTCCCCTTTTGAACATTGGAGAAGACCATGGGCATTAAAGCGTGTGCGGCTGGTTTTTGCTGCGCGGACGTCTATCAAAACATCGGCGTGTTCTATCCGACTGGTAATGGCATTGACTGGGGTATCCATCTTGCGCGAATGGGCGTTTCGGTATCCGCCGTGTCGGTTGTCGGCAAGGACGAGTACGGAGACAAGATGAGAGAGGCGCTGGCCGCTGAGGGGTTCGATATCTCACATCTGCGGGTGGAGGATGGCGACACCTCGGTGATGCTCATGGCATTGAAAGACGGCGTCGATCGCGTGCATCTCGAGGCAATCGATGGCGTAATGGAGACATATCGTCCGAATGAAGATGACCGGGCGTTTATCCTAGAGCACGACATCATTCATACCGACCTGTTTGGCAATTGTTTGGACCTTCTGCCCGAATGGCATGATGCGGGCAAGACGGTGGTTATGGACTTCTCGGTGTTCAGCCAGGATCCCGAATATGCATGCGAGGCTCACTTTCCTTACGTAGACTATGCGTTCATGTCGTTTGAAGAGGACACTCCGGAGCTGCGAGACTGGGTACGCCACGTGCAGGAATTGGGACCACGCGTTGCGGTTGCCACGCTTGGCGAGAAGGGAAGCATTGCCTATGACGGTGAGCACTTCTATGAGTGCGGGATCGTACCGGCGGAGAAGGTCGTTAATACCGTGGGTGCCGGCGACTCGTATATTGCCGGGTTTACCAAGGGCGTGATCGATGGCCTTGATATTCCGGCGTGTATGAAGGCGGGCGCTGAGCTGTCGTCCCGAGTGATTGGTTCGTTTGAGCCGTACTAGGGTCAAATGCCTGGAAAGGAGTACGAAATGGTTATCGACATGTTGGTCCATCCTATGCTCTACGGCGAGATCTGTACCCCGGGTGATGAGCCTGATGGATTCGGTTTTTGGTCACGAGAATTTGGTATGGGGCATATGGGCCCCATGGATTGGGATGAGCTTCAAGTCGAGATGGACGTCTGCGACGTGCGGAAGAGCGTACTCATGTCGCTCGATGTAACCACGGCATGCGGAGGGCACTTTGGCACCAATGACCAGATTGCCATGCTGGTTGCCGCGCACCCCGATCGTCTGTGGGGATTTGCGAGCGTAGATCCGCAGGTGAGCGGTGCCGCAGACGAATTGGAGCGCGCCTTTACCGAGTTGGGGGCAAAGGGGCTTTGCCTGCATCCGGCAAAGCAGGGTTTTGCCCCCGATGATGCTGTGGCCGAGCCGCTTTACGAGCTGTGCGAGCGCTGTAACAAGCCGGTGGTTTTCCATGCCGGTATGTCTTGGGAGCCGGGCGCAGAGCTTTCGCGCAGTAACCCGCTTGCATTTGAGCACACAATCGCAACGCATCCAAATGTGCGCTTTAGTTTGACCCACTTTGGCTGGCCCTGGGTGCGCGAGACCGTGGCGATGCTGCTCAAGTATCCCAACTGCTACACGGACACCTCTATCACTTACATCGATTCGCCCGAGGAGATGATGCAGCGTCTTTTCACGGTCGATATGGGGCCGCTGTGGTATGAGCGCGCGCTATCGCATCAAGTGATGTTCGCCAGCAATACGCCGCGCTTCCGTGCGTTCAAACTCAAGCGGGCGCTCGATACCGTGTCCATGCGCGATGATGCGCGAGAAAGGCTCTACTGGGGTAATGCCCTGCGTTTTCTTGAAGGGGGTGAGTGAACATGGTGACGCTCGAGACATTGAGCTATCTATCGACTGCTCCGGACCAGTTCATCGATATTACCGAAGACGTGCACGCTGCCATCGAACGCAGCTCGGTGACCAATGGCTTGGCAGCGGTTATTTTGTCGCATACGACCTGTGGAATCGTGGTAAACGAGGGGCTGCCCTGCGTGGAGACGGATCTTATGGAGACGCTTGATCGCATCGCCCCACTCGATGCCCCCTATGCGCATGCACACTTCCTGCCGAGCTATGGAGCCACCGGCAACAACTCCTGTGGGCATATCAAGAGCATGATTTGTGGAAACAGTTGCTTCTTTCCCGTCCAAGATGGCCACATCGTGTGCGGAAGTGCCCAGAACATCTATCTTGCGGAGTTTGACGGTCCGCAGAAGCGAAAAGTGTACGTCGAGGTGCTGGGGGAGTAACGTCCCTGCAATAACCCTATGAAGGAGCACGTTATGTCGTTTCTAACTTCGATGTTCAAGACCGAAAAGCCGGTTATCGGAATGCTGCACCTGCGTCCTCTGCCGGGCGATCCGCTGTATTACCCGGGCGGAAGCGTGTCGCAGGTCGTGGAAGCCGCCAAGCGCGATCTCGAGGCGTTGCAGCGGGGCGGTGTCGATGGCATTTTGATTACCAATGAGCTCTCGATGCCCTATGAGCAGCACGTTTCTCCCTCAACCCTTGCATCGATGGGCTATGTAATCGGGGCTCTGTCCCATGATCTGTCGACTCCTTGGGGAGCTGAGGCTATTTACGATGGTGATGCCACAATCGAGCTGTGCGCTGCCGTCGACGCGCAGTTCACGCGCTGCAATTTTTGCGGTGCCTGGGCCGGTGATCTCGGGCTGATTAACCGAGATTTCGCTCACACCATGCGTCGCAAGGTGGCGCTGCGCCTGGACGACCTCAAGCTTTTTCACTTCATCACGAGCGAGGGGGAGGTTTATCTCAACGACCGCACGACTGCGGACATTGCCGATTCACTTCTCTTTAATTGTCTGCCGGATGCGATGGTCATCGGCGGTTCGGCTGCCGGTCGTGGCGCTTCGGGCGAACTTGCCGATGAGGTCCGCGAGCGCGTTGGCCAAGTACCTGTGGTATGTGGCACCGGTTGTCGCGAAAATACCGTGGCTGACGTATTTGCTCACTACGATGGCGCGTTTGTCGGCACGTGCTTAAAGCGCGACGGAAAGCTGGATGCCCCGGTCGATGTTGAGCGGGTGGCTCGTTTTATGGCTGCCGCTCGTACGGCGCGAGGGGAGTAGGCACCTATGGCGCTCTATCTGGGTATTGATATTGGGACAAGCGCCTCTAAAGGCGTTTTAATCGATGATCGATGCAACATCGTTTGCCAAGCCTCTTGTGGACATGAGACGGACAATCCGTGTGACGGATGGTACCAGCATGATGCGGAGGCAGTTTGGTGGGGCGATTTTTGCCGCTTGTCGCGCGAGCTGGTGGCGCGATCGGGGGTTAACGCGGCACAGATTGGATGCGTGGGCCTTTCCGCATTGGGTTGTGACTGTGTGCCGGTCGATACCGAGTGCAACGCGCTGGCGCCCGCGATTTTGTATGGAGTCGATGCGCGTTCGAAGCCGCAGATTGACGAGCTTCTTTCCGAATATGGGTCAGATCGCGCACGCGAGCTTTTCGGGCACGATCCCTGTTCGTCAGATATTGCTCCTAAGATCTTGTGGTTTAAGGAGAATATGCCCGAGGTGCACGAACGTGCCGCGAAGTTCCTGACGGCGTCGTCGTTTCTATGCGCAAAGTTGACGGGGCGTTTTACGGTGGACCGTTATTTGGCGGAGGATTTTCTTCCCCTATACGACCGCTTTACTTGGAAGGTTGATGCTCGGGAATGTGCTCGTTTCTGCCGGCCTGACCAGA
>CABUJL010000015.1 GCA_902491915.1 uncultured Collinsella sp. | reverse complement strand
GCTCGCTCTCGCTGCCGGGAACAAGCGTATGTACCAGCCGATTTACAAATAGCATAGCGGTCGTCCTCACAATCATGTTTAAGGGGATAGTGTAGCTCGCACGGGGGCGCCGTGCGCCGATGCTCAGAAAATGCAGCAATAGTCTGCCGGTGCTAACGAGCGAGCCTTCTCGTCTGCCTGGGTGGTCCATTTTGGGCCACATGGGTATGGGCATGTGCCTGCTTGCTCGACATACTTAATGTCGACAGCCCCTGTGCAAAGGAGGACGTTTCCATGGACGAGATGTTTGCCATTAAATGTCAAAACTGCGGCGGCCCTATGTACTCGCACCAGGCTAAGCGCAGCTTTGAGTGCGCCTATTGCGGCACGGTGGTTCCGTGGCAGGCGGACGCCGGAGAGCCCAAGAGCGCTTTGGGTATTCGCCATACGCCGTTGACGGTGGTGGATGGACTGCTCAAACTCACGCATGTGTCGCAACTCGAGCGCCCGCAGGACCCGGACTGGTATTTCTTCAATGCGCACTGGCGCAATCAGTCGGTCCTGGAACATCTGCTGTGGGAGGATCGCGGCACGGCGCAGGAGTTCCAAGAGGCCACGCATGTGAGCATTCCTTGCCCCTTCTGCGGAGCGTCCTTTGAGGGCGAGTCAACGCAGCGTGTGTTTGAGTGCCCGTCCTGCGGCAATAAGATCGGCATTGCGGACCTGCTCAAGCCGGGGACGTTTAGCAAGCGCCTGACCATGGGCGTTGGTGCGGAGTATGTGCCCGAGCAGGGTATTCCCTGCGAAATCTCGCCGCAGCAGGCACGTGCCAACGCGCTGCAGCTGGTGCGCCAGTATCCGGATGCCTTTGCCGGGCACGACATGGAAGACGCGATCCAAAACGACATGATGCTCTTCTATTTCCCCATGGCGCTGGCGGACTTGCGCATGATGGCGAGCTTCCCGGGCAAGGGCCTGAGCAAGGAGGCCTTGGTGTACTACGAGGTGCTCGACTGGGCATACCCCAGGGCAAACTACCTGGACGTTCGCCTCATGGGCATTTTGGAGCCGTGGGACTTTGCCAAGGTCGGTCCGTTCGATCCCGCCATGCAGGAAGGTGACTTTCGCGTTGTCTCAGTCGATGCGTCTACCAAGGACCAGGTGGTCACTGATAAGTTGGCGCTCGACGTTGCGGGCAACGACGCCGAGGCTGTACTGGGGCTCAATAAAAAGAGCATTCGCATGTGGGCGCGCAAGGCCCGCAAGCATAAGGACGGCCTGGTGATGGTGCCGGTCTACTTTGTCGATCGTCCGGCGACAGACGGCCGCGATGGCGAGCAGGTGCGCATTGCCGTAAACGGCCAGACGGGCCGCGCGGCCGCGGTGGTGTTTAGCGACAAGCGCGAAACGCATATCGTGGCGCCGCTCAGCCCGAGCCTGCATCTGTCCGGTGAGAGCACCGTGCACGCCACGCCCGTCGAGGTCAAATACGTTAAATCGCCCTTCCTGTACCAGATCGTGCGCCGTGGAGGCGGCGAGCAACCGCGCCAGGTTGCAGCCGCCGTCGAGGGTTCCTACCGAGAGGAGAAGCCCAAACGCCGCGGTCTGCTGGGTGCGCTATTTGGGAAGTAGGGGAGTAGCACCGGTTGTTGCCGTAAGGTGATGGCCGGGGGTGCGGGGCAGCTCTCAGGAGTGCGGGCTGCCGTCTGATTGTTTGAGGGTGCCAGATGTAAATAAACAGTGGAGCGGCTGCAAAAGAGCCTCCTCACTGGGTAAAATCAGGTTGTGCCGCGGAACCCGCTCCTCAGCTAGTCACACTTCGGAAGCGCGGGCAACGCAGGTATTATCGTCTAAAGGGCCGGCTGCAACCGGCCCTTTTCTGTGGCAGCCAATGGACCCACATCAGACGAAGGCCGCGTCTTTGCCTGTCAGGTCACGCTCGCCAGCCACGGCTAGAATGTCGTTGCCGGCGTCCATGACCGGTATTGTTTCGTAGCGTGCGTCGCAACCGCGAGTGCGCCTGCGACGGCTGCGGTGGCTTCGGTCGCAACGTGCTGCTACCCTTGCGTTTCGCCATTGGTCGCTTCGTTGATGGCGCGGTACTCGGCGCTTAGTTCGCGCGCCAGCTCTTCCTTGCTTGGAAGATACGGCAGGTATTTGGCGGCAAACACTTGGTCGTTGTCTTCGGGCAGCGTGTACTCGACAATCGAATCGCTTTTGTCCGCGCAGAGCACGATGCCTATGGGCGGATTGTCGCCTTCGTTCATGAGCTCACGCGTGTAGTAGTTCACATACATTTGCATCTGGCCCAGGTCCTGATGCGTAAGGTCGTCCGTCTTAAGGTCGATGAGCACGAAGCAGCGCATCAGATAGTTGTAAAAAACAAGGTCAATATAGAAATGGCGCCCATCAAAGGTGATGCGCTTCTGACGCGCCTCGAAAGCGAAGCCTCGGCCAAGTTCCAACAGAAACCTCTGAAGATGCGTGATGAGCGCTTGCTCTAGATCGCTCTCGCGAAACGTAGCATCGTCCGAGAAGCCTAAAAATTCCAGCACATATGGGTCGCGGATAATGTCCTCGGGGCGACGAGCCGGGGCGCTCTTTTGGATTTCCTGGGTGACGGCCTCCTTGTCCTTGCTGGCAAGTAGGCGCTCGCGGAACATGGTGTTGATCTGGCGTTCGAGCTGACGCGTGCTCCAACGAGAATCGGCGCATTCGTTCATGTACCAGGTGCGAGCATCAGGGTCGGAAATGCGCATCAACCTGCGGTAATGAGTCCAGCTCAATTCGCTACGCAGTGCGTCGCGAATTGGAAACGCAAGAAAGAACTGACGCATATTGCGAAGGTTTGCGATGCCAAAGCCTCTTCCGAAATCCGCGGTAAGCCTTCTGGAGAGGCCTGCAATCAATGCCTCCCCATATGCTGCGCGCTCCTCTCCGCCCTGTTCATCAACAATACTCTTGCCGATCTCCCAATATGCTTCAACCATCGCAAAGTTAACGGCGGTATAGGCCTTGTCGCGAGCGGCGTTGAGAATCGAGGAGACCTGCTTGTAAAAACCTTCGGGCACGATTGCCGATTCTCCACGGTTTACCAGTTCGCCCATCACTGTCGCCCCACTTTCCTCTTGTGGAATGCATCTTTATCGCATTTAGTTTAAAGCCTCGCGCGGACACGAATTGCTTTGCTGTCTGGCACCTTCGCATGGGAGCCTTGCGGTGACTAAAATGTGGCCATAGAGGCAGTTTTAGCGAACCCCATGGGAGTGGCACGCATGGACAACAACACCTTGCTGTTTCAGGACAAGGGTTCGGGAAGGTTTAAAGACGTCAAGATCTACCCCAACCGTATTGAGGTGCTCAAGAAGGGCACTTTTAGCGGCAAGCACACCGAGATTGTCTATCTTAAGGACATCACGGGGGTCAACAGGATCAAGGGCCGCGACGTTTTTCTGCGCAATCGACTGTTAACCGCTTGTGTCTTTAGCCTGAGCAGCCGTTCGAAGGCCCAAGAGTTTGTTAACGCGCTGAACATGGTGATGTAGCCTATGGCGGCGTTTGGGCCAAGGTAAAAATCGGGGGCGCAGAACGGTGTTCTGCGCCCCTCGTCGAGTCGATGTGTCCAAAAGGGCCGGTTGGCCTATTCGTCAACGTCTCCATTGTCCTCGCGGTCATTGGCAAGCATTGCTGCGCCGGCAACCGTTGTTGCCACGGCGGCAGCGGCGAGCCCGGCGGCGATACCAGAGCCGTCGCCCGTGTCGGCGAGTTTTCCGCCCGAGCCCTTGCCCTTGTTGCCCTTGCCGTTTTTGTCGGCGCTGTCCGTGGTGGCATCGTTGCCGTTGCCGCCGCCGGTACCGTTGCCGGTGTCGCCCGCGTTGCCCGAAGTCATCACAGTAAAGCTTGCGGCTCCGTCGGTGGCAAGCGTGTAGTTTTGCGCCGCGTCGCCCAACAGGCCTTTCGCACGCACCCAATACGTCCCCGCGGCAAATGCCTCGCCCTCGGCCATCGCCGTTCCCGGAGCGCCGTTCGCGTCGTGCACAAACTCGAGCTGGGCCGTGCAGGCATCGGTTTCGAGCTTGCCCTCGAGTGATGCCGCAATCTTGGCGCGCACGTCTTCGCCGGCCTTAAGGCCTTCGAGTCCCTCAAAATGGGGCGTCAGCGCGCGTGGATCGATATCGATGGGCACGGAGCCCCGCAGCTCCGTAACGGTCTCGTTGCCCAAGGCGTCGACATCCACATATTCGATGGCAAACGCATGGCCCGAAGCTGCCACGTTGAGTACGTTGCTGCTGTCGACGAGACGGAAATGACCCTCGCCAACGGTCTTGCCGTCCTGGAATGAGGCATCGCTCAGCGAGTCGCCGTACGTCATGCGCATGCGGGTCGGGAGATAGTACGGGAGATAGTACGAAGCCGTCTGCTTGTGCTCCGTATCGTAATTGCGCTGGTAGATGCTCCGGGCCAGCGCCGCATCAACAAAGTCGGATGCGATGATGCCAATGTGCTTGAGGTAATCTGACTTTGTATCCTCGATGCCGCTGGGATTGATGTACGGGCTCTTATACAGATGCTCGTTGACTACTCGTGCCGAGGTAAAAGGATTGCCTCCGTGCGACAAGCCCGTGCAGCTGGTGTAGTTGATAGACCAGCAACGCTCCAGGACTTTCTCCTTGGCCCCGTTATCGTCCTCGACATCTACCTCGTTGCGCGTGCGCCCGGTCGTTTCCTTCAGCGCATTATCGACCCAGCTGAGCTTGTCGGTTCCCGTGAGTTTGTACTTGTCCTGGGCGTATACCTTGGTGCAATAGGGCTCTTTGTCGCCTGTTTCCCCCGCGGCTTCAAAGCCCCGCGCGTCTTGGACGAGGCACATGGAACTGCTGTCGGTGTGCGCTGCGATTTTGTTATCCCATTCGGTGAGGTCGAGTCCCCACGTGTGGCCGCTTACGCTGTCGCCGTCGAGTCCAAATCGACGTAGCAGGACGATCTTTCCGCGCACCTCGTCCAGTGTGGGAACGCGGCTCGACGTATAGAACAGTTTGGGGTTGTCGTCCAAAACCCTGGCGAAAGCCGTCGTAACACTTTCGTCGGTAGCCTCGTCGTTGCCTCGTGATACAAGCATGATGAGCGCTTCTGTCGGGTTTTCGTTCAAAAACGTTTTGAAGTAGCCTATGACATCGGAAAGATGCAAAAAGTACGCGTCTTTTTTGAGCAGGTAGTACATCCCATGGTCGATGCCAGGGTTGTCGCCCTTTCCGAGACGGATATCAAAATAGCGAATGCCTTCGAGCAGCTGCGTGGGAATGTAATCCTGCTGGCATTTTACTTGCGAGGATTGGGGCTCAGTGTCGTTGTCCACGCTGCAGGTGCCCGAATCGTGCGTGCCCGGGATGCTCAGCTCGTCGAGGAACTTGTTGTCGTCGACGTATTTCATCCAACATGGCCCATCGACGTAGCTGCTGTACGTGATCCAGTCGAGGCTGCTAACCGTGGCATCGTTCTTTTTCATGTCGTAACCGATAAGTTCGAGCTCCCACGGAATGCTCTTACTCTTATGGCAGATCTTATTGTTGTCCTGGTCTTCGCCGTTCGATTCTATTGCCAGGTACTTAATGTCTTTTTTCTCGGTTTCTTTCTCGACCGTGCGGTCTCGGATGATATAGGTTCCGTTTGATTGACGCTCGAACGCAAAAGAGCGACTGGGCTTGCCGTCATGCTCGCCACTCCATACGTGGATGACCTTTCCGTCTTTGTCCGAGTCGCCATCGACCGACCAAATGCTGTAGCCCGTCTTTTTATGCTCTTCGAAATTTAGCAAGGTGCGGATAGCATACCAGTTTGTATCGTCATTCTTGGTCGTTACGTTCTCAAGGATGAGCTTGCTGGACGTGCCGTCATTAAACAGATGGCAGACTTTGCCGATGACGTTGCCGTCTTCGTTAACGCTTGCGGTACGAAAATAGCCCGCGGGGCGAAGGCGAATGACGAAATTGTCGAGGCTGACTGCTGGCCCGGCCGTGCCGTCCGCAAAGGCTGCCCGCGGGCTAATGCCCAGCATGGCGGTTTCGGGCAGGCTTGCAAGTGGCGACAACGCCGCGAGTCCAAGGCCCAACGTAAATGCTCGGCGGCTGATGGCGTGATGTTCGGTCATAACTTCTCCATTCGCAGAGTGCGGTTATGCGATAGTTTTGGTCACTATACTGCTCAGATGTTTAAAGATGCTGGTTTAATTGCCTACGCGGCACAATAAATCGGCGGGCGGACGTGTTGGGGCGTTTGTCGTTTTCGTACTGTTGCTACATTTGGAGCGGTTCCGGCGTCCGGCATCCTCGCGTTCGTTGGCTACCGGCATAAGAAAGGGAGGGTCGGTTTACCGGCCCTCCCTGGGTACGAAGCGCTGGGGTACCGTCGCTTGTTTGCACTGCGCCCGTGTTTCCCGCTGCGCTCGCCAGTCGCTTAACGCTTGATCTCGATATCGTCGAGCTTGACGTCCATGGCCTCGGTCTTGGCCTCGGCGATGTCATCGGCAAATTCCAGGGACTTCATCATGGTCTCGACGGCGTCCTTGTGCTCCTCGACGTTGTCGATGCGCACATACACGCTGCCACCGCCCGCCTCGGTGAAGTACTCGGTCGTCACGCCGCCCGAATGAGTGTAGGAAGCGTTGCGCCAGGTCTTGCCGTTGTACTTGACGGGATCGTTCTCGGTCCACTCAAAACTGGCATTCCACTTTGCCTCGTAGTCGAACAGTTCTTCGGCGTTCTTGTCGGAGTCAAAGACGGGGATGAAGCGGTCGCTGGCGTGCTCGCTCTCGGTGAACTTAAACTGGGCCCTGTCAGCGGTATCGCCGGCGACGTCGGTGATCTCGACGCCCTCGGGGACCTCGACCTTAAACCAGATGAAGTCGGTCCTCATATCCACGGCAGGCTTTTCCGCGCCGCCGCCGCCACTGCCGGCAGCGCCGCCGCTTCCGCCGCAGCCCACCAGGGCAACTGCGGCAAAGAGACTCAAGCAGAGGGTGAGAATCGCAAAGGCCTTCTTTTTCATGGTCGTGTCCTCCTCGATCTGTAACCGCCCATGGATTACCTGTCTTTACTGTACGCGTGAGCAGCTCATTCGGGTGGGCCATGTGTCCCATTCTGGGGGCAGGATTTGCGCCGACAAGTGGCAATATGCGAGGGCGCAAAAGAGGGGAGGGCCGATGCTGTCGGCCCTCCCCGGGTTGGGCGCCCGTTGTTTTAATGGGGCGCGCCTACGCGGGTTCGCGTAGGCGCGTACGGGTGCCCCGTTACTTGATCTCGATGCTCGAAATCTCGACTTCACGTGCCTCGTCAACTGCTTTCTTCATGTCGTCGGGGAACTCGATGGAGTTGAGAAGCGCCTCGGCTTCTTTCTTGTGCTGGTCGAAGTTCGAGATGAGGACGTAGACGCTTCCCGGCTCAACATCGGTAAAAAGCATGGTTGAGATGCCGCTGTTGTCCTCGCATGTTCCGATGAGCCACGTCCTGCCGTTATACTCGACGGACCCGCCATCCTTTCACTGGAACGTATCCCCCTTCTTTTCCGCCTGGTCGGCGTGGGATTCCTCGGCCGTCAGCGCTTTTTTCCAAACGGGGATAAAGCGATCGGCCGAGGCGTTCTCGTCTTCGGGGAAGGTGAGCTGGACCCTGTCGGCATTCTTGCCGGCAGAGTCGCTTACGCCGACGCCCTCGGGCATCTCGACCTTAAACCAGATGTAGTCGGTCTTCTTGGCGACGGGGGCCTTTTCCTTGCTCTCGCTCTTGGGGGCGCTGCCGCCGCCCGATGCGCTCCCGCCGCAGCCCACAAGGGCGAGCGCGGCAAAGAGGGCGATGCAAAGGGAAAGGATCGATAGGGTCTTTTTCATCATGGTGGCGTCCTCCTTGTCTGTTAGTGACATCATGGCGCCGCATGTTGTTGGGGCGTTGTTTCCGTTTGCGGCGGATGTCTTTGTGCGTGGGTTGTATGAGTACGTTAATGCATCCTTTCGTGGTTTGTGGTCGTTGCGCAGCCGTGCCCCAACGGGCTCCTTATTTATAGATATGCCCCGGTTTGTGCTGCCAGAGAGTCTCGAAAGGTGGGCCATGTGTCCCATGCTTGCGTTGCCGCCGCCTATCGCGTGCCATAGAAATCCGCGATGGCCAGGTGCGCTGACGCTCGCGTACTTATGGGCTAGACTTAGCACCATTACGTGATCGATGCGGTCGGCCGACGTCGGCCGCCCGACCGATATATATGACTTGAAGGTGCGTGTGCGTATGAGCCAAGAGATGATGGATAAAACCTGTCGCGGTTTTGCCGAGGCGCTTGCCGCACGCGAGCCGGTTCCCGGCGGCGGTAGCGCGAGCGCCTTTGTAGGTGCACTGGGCGCCTCGCTTTGCGGGATGGTTGCTCGCTATGGGGCGACAAACCCTGCGCTTGCCGATCGCGCAGACGATCTGACGCGCGCGTTTGCCCAGGCGGATGAGTTGGCGCAGGAACTTGTGGGTCTGGTCGCCGAGGACGTTCGTGCCTACGGGCAGGTGTCCACGGCGTACGGTATTCCGCGTGACGATCCGGCTCGAGCGACCGCGATTCAGGATGCGCTGCATGTGGCCGCTATGCCGCCGTATCGCATTATGGATGCCTGCGGGCGTGCGCTGGCGCTGCTCGAGGACATGGCCGACAAGGGTTCACGTCAGCTGCTGTCCGATGTGGCGTGCGGCGCCGTGTTCTGCCGTGCCGCTATGCAGGGCGCGAGCTTGACGCTCTTTGCGAACACCACGTCTATGAAAGATCGCGTTCGTGCTGAGGAGCTCGAGACGGCGTGTGATGAGTTGCTCGACACATGGTTGCCGCGCGCCGATGCGCTGGCGCGCCGCGCCTCCGACGCTGCAAGGAAGAGAGGATAGCCATGGCTGAACTGCTGAAGGGTGCTCCCGTTGCTCGCGCTTTGACCGAGGAACTTGCTGCTCGCTGTGCAGCCCTGCGCGAGCGCGGTGTTGTACCGACGCTGGCCATCGTTCGTGTGGGCGAGCGCGAGGACGACCTGTCCTACGAGCGCGGTGCCCTCAAGCGCTGCGAGAAGGTTGGCATTGAGGCTCGCCGCGTTTTGCTTCCTGCCGATGTTTCGCAGGACGAGCTGTTGATGGCCGTCGAGGACATCAATACCGATTCGGCTGTTCATGGCTGTCTGATGTTCCGCCCGCTGCCCGCCGGCCTTGACGAGAACGCCGTCGCCGCAGCGCTCGATCCCGCCAAGGACGTTGACTCCATGACGCCGGCTTCACTGCTCACCACGCTTTCGGGGCGCGGCGAGGGTTTTGCCCCCTGCACAGCCGAAGCCGTGCTTGCTTTGCTGGATCATTACGGCGTTGAGCTGGATGGGGCCAAGGTTGCTGTGGTCGGACGCTCACTGGTAATTGGCCGCCCCGTTGCCGCCATGCTTACGGCGCGCAACGCAACCGTGACGACGTGCCATACGCATACGCGCGATCTTGCCGCCGAGTGCTGTGCTGCCGACATTGTGGTTGCCGCCGTTGGACGCGCGCGCACGATTGGCGCAGATGCGGTCCGCGAGGACCAGGCGATTATCGATGTTGGCATTAATTGGGACGAAGCCGCTGGCAAGCTGGTCGGCGACGTCGATTTTGATGCCGCGGAGCCGGTTGTTGGCGCAATCACCCCCGTGCCGGGTGGCGTGGGCGCCGTGACGACAGCAATTCTCGCCAAGCACGTGATCGAGGCGGCTGAGCGCGCGGTAAAATAGGCGTTTGGAGGCTGTTTAGGGGGTTGGTTAGATACCCCGTGGTCAAAAAATGCCAAATATGAGTACTGTTGCCAAGTTAGTCACATATGTTTGAGATCATTTTGGCTCTTTAGCGATAAGTAATATCGTTAAAGAGCCAATTTTATTGGACGTATGGGGAATTACTAGACTCAGTTTTTGGACAGGTGAGGATTCCCGGCGCCCGGAACAGTGCAATTTGCTGCCACTAAATTTGTGACAGTACTCATATTTGGCATTTTTTGACCACGGGGGCTGCCGAGGCCGTGGTTTCGCCCTTTCTGCGCCGAAGCGATACACTGTTGCCGTTTGATTTCTTCGCTCAAGGAGGATGCGCATGCCGTGCACAACGATTCTGGTCGGTAAAAACGCAAGCTACGACGGGTCGACCCTGGTCGCGCGTAACGAGGACTCGTCCAACGGGGTATTTGAGCCCAAGCGCATGCGCGTAGTGCATCCCGACGAGCAGCCGCGTGTCTACACGAGCGTCCTGAGCCACCTGACCGTTGAGCTGTCCGATAACCCCATGCGCTATACGAGCGTCCCCGATGTTGTCCCGGGCCACGGTATCTGGGCCGAGGCCGGTTTCAACGAGCTCAATGTTGGCATGTCCGCAACCGAGACGCTTACCACCAACGAGCGCGTCCGCGGCGCCGATCCGCTCGTGGACTACGTGCCCGCCAAGGGCAACGAGGGTGAGGACGGCTATGTGCCGGCGCAGCCCGGTGGCCTGGGCGAGGAGGACATGGTGACCCTGGTGCTGCCGTATGCCAAGTCCGCCCGCGACGGCGTGCGTATCTTGGGCGACCTGCTCGAGCGCTACGGCACTTACGAGAACAACGGCATCGCCTTTAGCGACGTGGACGAGATCTGGTGGCTCGAGACCATCGGCGGTCACCACTGGATCGCCAAGCGCGTGCCTGACGACGCCTATGTGACCATGCCCAACCAGCTGGGCATCGACAGCTTTGACCTGGATGACGCCGAGGGCGCCCAGGCCGACCATATGTGCTCCGCCGACCTGCGCGCCTGGATGGCCGAGTGGCATCTGGACCTGACGCTGGGCGTCGAGAGCGACGGCCCGGCTGCCGTCTTTAACCCGCGCGAGGCCTTTGGCTCGCACAGCGACAGCGACCATGTCTACAACACGCCGCGCGCCTGGTACATGCAGCGCTGCCTCAACCCCAGCGACGTGTGGGATGGCCCCGACGCCGACTACACGCCCGAGAGCGACGATATCCCCTGGAGCCGTGTGCCCGAGCGCAAGGTGACCATCGAGGACATTAAGTACGTGCTCTCGAGCCACTACCAGGGCACGGAGTACGACTGCTACGGCAGCAAGGGCACGCCCGCTACGCGTGGTGCCTATCGCCCCATCGGCATCAACCGCAACAGCCAGCTTGCCGTGTTGCAGCTGCGCCCCTATGCGCAGCCGGCCTACCGCGCCGTGCAGTGGATGGCCTTTGGTTCCAACTCGTTTAACGCGCTGGTTCCGCTGTACGCCAACGTCGAGACTATGCCCGAGTACTATGCCGACACGCAGGCTCGCGTGACGTCCGAAAACTTCTACTGGGCCAACCGCCTGATCGGCGCGCTGGCTGACGTCCGCTTCCATGAGTGCGGCCGCGCGGTCGAGGATTATCAGGAGAAGATCGGTGGCATGGGCCACAAGCAGATCCATGACGTCGACGCTGCCGTAGCCGCTCTGCCCGAGGTCGAGGTGCCTGCCGAGCTTGCACGCGCCAACGAGGCCTTTGCCGAGCGTGTTCGCGTGGAGACCGATGCCCTGCTGGGCAAGGTGCTTTACACCACGAGCTGCGCCATGAAGAACTCTTTCGCGATGAATGACAACGTGAGGTAGGGATTTCCCGTCGATCGAATAGCGCTAAAACGCTTTGTCGCTTTCGCTCAATCTTGGGTACAAGAACGCCAATGCAGTTGTTTGTGATTGGAGATAACCATGGTTATGAAACTCGATCAGCTTGTTAACGGCGCCATTAACGTGGGCTTTGGCGCTGCCGCCGTTGCTGTCGAAGGCGGCAAGAAGGTCCTCGACGACCTTAACACCAAAGGCGAGCAGGTCCGCAAGGACACCGCCACTCCCGATATCGCCCGCAGTGTGTCCGACATGTTCGAGCAGGCCGGCGGCACCATCTCCGACCTGACCGAGCGCTTGGGCATGCAGGGCGAGACCGCGGCCCAGCGCGTGCTTGACGAGCTCATCCTTGCCCGGGTCCGCGTCATGACCGCTCCCGAGCGCACGGCCTTCCTGGCCCATGTGCGCGACATCGTCGATTCGGTCGAGGACAACGTGACCTCGGTGCCCGTCGAGTCCGTTGAGCCCGACGATGCGAAGGATACCGAAGAGGCTGAGTAGCAGCGCAGATGGCAGATTCCACCACCGATTACAACAATCTAGATCCCTTGGGTGACGAGGCGGCGGTTGTCGATGAGGTCGACGCTGCCGTCTCGGGCGCTCGCAAGAAGCCGCGCGCTGTCGATATGGTGCCCGAGGAGCCCGACGCGATGGCACCGGACGAGGAATACCAGCTCACGCCGGCGGGTCGTCGCGAACGCATTGGGCAGATTGTTCGCCTGGTCAAAAAGTACCGCGTGTGGGATAACCTCACGCCGGTTCGTTTGCGCCGCCTGCTCGAGGAACTCGGCCCCATGTTCGTCAAGATGGGGCAGATTCTGGCCAACCGGTCCGAGATTTTGCCGCAACGCTTTTGCGACGAGCTGCGTCGTCTGCGCTCCGACGTGGAACCGGTGCCGTACGAGGTAGTGCTTCGCTGTCTGGAGGAAGAATACGGCCTGCGCCTGGGGGAGATGTTCGATGCGATCGATCCCAATCCGCTTGGTAGCGCATCGCTCGCGCAGGTGCACCGCGCTCGTCTGGTGACGGGCGAGGATGTGGCCGTCAAGGTGCAGCGCCCCGGTGCGCAGCAGGTTATGGCGCAGGACATCGATATCATCCGCTCGGTGGTGCGTATCGTTTCCAAGTTCGTCAACACCGATCAATTCGTTGACCTGCACGGCGTGGTCGAGGAGCTGTGGACCTCGTTTCGCGAGGAGACCAACTTTTTGGCCGAGGCCAAAAACCTCAACGACTTCTACGAGTTCCATAAGAGCGTTCATGGCGTGACGTGCCCTAAATCCTATCTGGACCTGTGCACCGAACACGTGGTGGTTATGGACTACGTCGACGGCATTTCGATCGCCGATCCTGAACGCTTGGTGGCCGAGGGCTATGACTTGGAAAAGATCGGTGCCGCGATTGTCGAGGACTACTCGTCGCAGGTGCTTGATGACGGCTTTTTCCATGCCGACCCGCATGCGGGAAACATCATTCTCAAGGACGGCATCGTTTACTTTATCGACTTGGGCATGGTCGGGCGTATGTCGAGCCACGACCGTGGCATCGTCAAGGACATGATTTTCGCCGTGGCCGAGGGTGACGTGCCCAAGCTCAAGGATTCGCTCATGCGCTTTGCCGTGACGCGCGGCGACTCGGCCGAGCTCGACCATTCGGCCTTTTTGTCCGACTTGGACTTTATCGTCGCCGACTTTGCGGGTCTTGACCTTAAAGATCTTGATATCGGCGAGTTTATGACCTCGCTGCTAAACCTGGCGCGCAAAAACGACGTTGAGCTGCCGAGCGTGGTGACGATGTTCGCGCGCGGCATGGTGACGCTTGAGGGCCTGCTGACCGAGTACATGCCCAACGTCAACATGATCCAGATCATCCAGACGCACATCAAAAACGAGAAGAGCACCTATGCACGCGTCCGCGAAATGGGGCGCGATCTTGCCGCGAGCAGCTATCGCGCGGCAAAAGGCTCGCTCGAGGCGGCCGAGTATCTGGGCTTGGCATCGCGCATGCTCACGCGCGGACAGCTTAAGGTAAACACGCAGATCATGAGCAGCGATAAGGCGCTGCGACAGCTGGGCGGAATTATCGACCGCATGTCGATGGCAATTGTGATTGCCGGCCTGTTTATCGGTTCGTCGGTGGTGTACTACGCGCGCATCGAGCCGGTTGTGTTTGGTATCCCAGTCATTGGCTTTATGGGCTACGTGAGCGCGCTGGTGCTGGCGCTTATGCTGGGCCGCAATATCTGGCTCAACAGCCACGGCGGCAAGCACTAGAGTCTGCGACCGTCACCGCATTTTCCTATCGCAAACAATAGCTTTTACCATGGGCTTCGCCTGCGTGCGAGGCCCTTTTGCGTGATACCATTTTGACGGTAATAATCGATGGCCTAGATGGTGGTGCGGAGACGCACGAATGCGCGGTTTTCCTGCGCGTTTGGGAGAATCGGGGTGCAAGTCCCCGGCTGTACCAGTAACCGTAATTCCTCTTGGCTCGGGATGTTCGCGTCGCAGATCGGACGGCGCGCCTGAGCCGTTAAGGTTAAGTCGGATCGCCTCCCATCTTGCACGTTGCCGCGGCGTATGCCGCCGGTGTGCATAGGGCTCTGGAGGGAAGGAGGACCCCGATGGGGGAACTCGAGCGCAACATGCGCGATGACGTGGGGCAGCCTCAAGGCAACGCTCCAAGTACAGACAATGGGGGACAATTGGATATGTTTGAGGACGAGCGCGAGCGCGTCTCGCATCGCCGTGGCGCAATTGCGCGCGGCGTAGCCAAGCGCGGCCTGGTGGCATTCCTGGCATTCGCGATGGCCTTTGGCACCACACCGGCTCAGCTGTGGGCCGAGGGCGCCGAGGGCATTGCCGAGGCTGTGGCTCAGGCTACGACGCCGGGCGAGGACGCAGCGCTTGCGGGCGGTGCCGCTGGGCAGAGCGGCGCCGAGGTTTCGGATTCTGGGAGCGCGCCTGCAGCTAGTGCCGGCACAACAAAGGCAGCAACTGGCGACGAAGGCTCGGCGACGGGGGAGAGCCCTGCCGCGAGCAAGCAGTCTTCGGCGGCATCCGCTGGCCAAGCAGGATCTGCCGCCGCGGCTGCCGTTCAGACAGAGAACCCGACAGAAACCGGCGATGCTGCCAAGAAGCAGGTCGAGGTCTCGTTCTCGATTATCGGCACCGATGCCGACGGCAAGGCTCAGACCTGGGTGGCGCCTACGCAGCTCAAGCTCGACGAGGGCGCAACGGCTGCGGATGCCTTCGTTAAGCTGCAGCAGAAGACGGGCTTTAAGGCGGATTACGATCCGAACACGGCATACGGTTTCTACCTCAAAAGCATCACATCCCCGAACGATGGCCGCACGCTTGCCTACGATCCGACGACTTATGCCTTCTGGCAGCTGTTCGTCGACGGCGCGTCTTCCTCGGTCGGCGCGAGCAGCGTTAAACTCGCCCAGGGGCAGAAGATTGAGTTTGCCTATACGGCTGGTAGCACTACCCCCGTTGTTAAGGACCAGGTTGCCGCAAATGTGACCGTCATTGGTCGCGATGCCCAGGGCAAGACTCAGACTTGGGTCGATAACGCGCAGTATGTGGTGACGTCCGGCTCGAACGCACTTGACCTTACGAAGGTCGCGCTCGAGGCGAATGGCATCGACGCCGTTGCTGCGGGCTCCTTCATTCTGAGCCTTAAGTACAACGGCGTTGAACTGGGTACGCCGCTCGATTATTCGACCTATTGGCAGCTGTTCATCAACGGCAAGTCGAGCGACTACACGGCAGACAATGTCACCATTCATGCTGGTGATACCGTTACGTGGTTCTACGGTGGCTGGGGCGACCAGTTGCCGTCCGATTCTGTCCATGCTTCCGTTCAGGTACTTGGTAAGGACAAGGACGGCAAGCAACAGGTTTGGGCTTCGACGGGCCAGACGAGCCTCAAGGCAGGCTCCACTGCTAAGGATCTCCTTGAGCAGACCGGCCTTACTCTCGATGCTGGCGAATCGTCTTGGGGCTGGTTCCTCAACGGCATTACTTCGCCGTTCGATGGTAAGTCCTATGGCTGGGATGCTGCGACCAATAGCTATTGGCGCTTCTACGTAAATGGCAAGTTCGCCGACGTTGGCGCCGGTGCCTACGAGCTTCAAGAGGGCGATGCCGTCACCTTTATGTATGGTGCTGACGCCGATGCCCTCCCCGGTCAGGTGCTTGGGTCTGTCGATGTTATCGGTCCCGATGTCAACGGCAACAATACTCGCTGGGGCTCGGCAAGCAATGTTTCCCTGCCCGAAGGCTCTACTGCCCAGAACCTTATTGAGACGGTCCTGAAGGCCAAGGGCGTTACGTACAACGGCTCCCAGAGTGGTGAGTACTGGTTCCTCAATTCCATCAATTCGCCGTTCGATCACAAGCCGTATGCCTGGGATGCTGCGACCAATAAATATTGGCACCTGTATATCAACGGAGAGCCCTCCTTACTCTGCGCCAATCAGATTACGCTCAAGAGCGGCGATAAGGTTACGCTTGCCTATACCACCGACGATTCGGCCATGCCCGATCCCGACAAGATTGTCGTGGACCCGAGCGCGACGACTCCTGATTGGGATGCCGAGTGGGCCGGCTACGGCAACAGTGGCAACGGTTCGACCGTAACGGATGCCAAGACGCCTGCGCAGGCCGCCGGTCTTAAGTGGGCCTTCGATTGGAAGGACGAGTCTGGTCAGCAGTATGCCAACTGCAGCGAGCCTGTCATCGCTAACGGCTTTGTGTACATCGCGACCGAGAACGAGCTCATCAAGATCGATTCGTCCACGGGCAAAAAGGTTGCCTCTGCGCCGCTTGCCTCCAAGGTGAGCTATACTTCTCGTCCGATCTATACCAATGGCCTTATCATCGTTCCGCTCAACGGCGGTGCGGTCCAGGCGATTACTGCAGACAAGCTGATCTGCAAGTGGCTGACGCCTGGTTTGACGGATTTGACGCAGAGCTCCTGCACCGTCGTTTCGGACGGCGAGTACGTCTATGTAGGCTCGGTCGATATTTCGTATGACGAGAATTACAACGCGACCTACGGCAACGGCTCCCTTAAGCGTATCAAGATTGCCACGGGCGAAGTCTCTTGGCAGAACATCGACCCTGCCGAGGGCTATTACTGGACTGGTGCGGCTTTGACGGATAAGTATGCCATCGTTCCTACGAGCGCGGGCACGCTTAAGTGCATTGATAAGACGACGGGCGATGTCGTTTCGACCATGAAGCTCGGCGCTCTCGCGAACGCCGACTGTGTCGCCGATCTGTCCAATGGTTCGACCTTCTATCAGATGACGCACGATGGAAAGCTCCATGTGATTTCGCTTTCGGCGAAGGGCGTGCTGAGCGAGCAGAAGACGGTCGATCTGGGTCTTACGAATAACATGAGCGCACCGGCGGTGGCTGGCGAAAACTTGATTGTCGGCGGACAGACGGCTACTGGCTCTGCTCTGGCTCTCTATAATCTGAAGACCGGTAAGACCACGATG
The DNA here is from genome assembly GCA_902491915.1 of uncultured Collinsella sp. Lineage (GTDB taxonomy): Bacteria > Actinomycetota > Coriobacteriia > Coriobacteriales > Coriobacteriaceae > Collinsella. Next base: position 8,882 of record CABUJL010000015.1, on the reverse strand, counting down.
GTCACCGCTGCTGACGGTAAAGAACTGCCGGCCGGATTTAACGGTATTGCTGCTACTCCGCTGGTGAGTGTTCAGGGCGGCAAGACCTATGTGTACTTCACCGTTAACAGCGCGGATAGCAAGGATTACGTCAACTACTCTGCTGGTGGTGGCGTATATCGCTATACGCTCGGCGATGCAGAGGCGACGCAGATTTATGATGCGGCTGGCCATTACCAGCACTGCGACTCTCCGGTCATTGCCGATGCATCTGGCAACCTGTACTACATCAATGACTCGGGCACTCTGTTCAAGCTGGGGGCCGTTGAGTCTTGGACGGTTGCCTTTAATTCCAACGGCGGGTCTGCTTGCGACACTAAGTTTGTTGCTACGTCCGATGGCAAGCTGGTCAAGCCGGCCGATCCGACGCGCGATGGCTACGCTTTCGGCGGTTGGTTCACCGATGAGGCTTGCACGCAGGCGTATGACTTCGGTACGCCGGTGACGGCCGACCTTACGTTGTATGCCAAGTGGACCAAGAATGCCGTTAACCCTGGCGGCAATGGCGGTGCTGGTTCCAACGGCGGTAGCGGTTCTGGTACCGGTTCCGGCACTGGCGCTGGCACGGGTTCTGGTTCCGGCTCGAAGGGCGGCGCTATTGCCCCGGGCAAGAAGCCGGTGACCAAGACGACGGTGTCGACCAAGACCGAGACCAAGGACAACAAGTCCGACAAGAAGGACTCCGATAAGTCCGATAAGAAGGACGAGAAGAAGTCTGACAAGAAGTCTGATAAGAAGGACAGCAAGTCCGACAAGAAGTCCGATTCCAAGTCCGATACGGGTGCTGTTTCCACGACCACTGCTAAGAAGTCCTCTAGTGCTTCCGAGCAGGAGACTGGCACCAATCCGCTCGCCATCGTTGGCATCGCCGCCGGCGTGATCGGCCTTGCGCTCATCGCCGTCTTCGTGCTGACCAAGCGCGGCAAGGGTGACGGTAATGCCCGATAAGCCCAAGGAGACCAACGGGCAACAGCCCGATTCCTCGTTTATTCAGCTCGACGATGCAAAGCAAAAAGGCGCCGCTTCGGCGGCGTCCACCCCTCGTCGCAAGGCGCTCCTTGGCGTGTTGACTGCCGCGTGCGTCGTTCTGATCGTTGTCTCGCTGGGCTTTGTCCATCCTTCCACAAGCGGTGCCTGGTCCATTGATTGGATCGTCCAGACCGTGGCGGGGGAGAGCATCGTCGCCAAGGATGGCAATGGGTCCGGCTCGACTGTCGCTTCGGGCAAGGCCGGGTCCAAGGATTCCAAATCTTCTGATGATACGAATGACGGGTCTAGGGGTTCTGACAAATCTGACTCCAAGAAAGATTCCGAGTCTTCGGACAAGGAATCGGACAAGAACTCGGATAGCAAGAAGTCCGGCGAAAAAGGAGCAGGAAATAAAAAGACTGACAACAGTCAGTCGGCTTCTCAGAATTCGGCAACGTCCGGTGGGCCTTCTGCCGTTCCTGATAACAGTAATGCCCCCTCGGGCAACCAGAGCGTCTCTCAGGAGTCTAGCTACGTTACCGTGACTGTCTCGGTTACTTCGAGCGCTGTGGGCAATCCTGTGTCCGCTGGTGGTACCTACACCTTTAATGAGGGAGCAACTGCCTACGACGCTCTCTGCGCGCTGGGTATTTCTATAAATGCGCGTGGCTCGTCGTTTGGCACTTATGTTGCCGCCATCGGTGGCCTGGCCGAGAAGGATGAAAACTATGGAAGCGGTAGCGGCTGGTGTTATTCCGTCAACGGCACAACGCCCATGACAGCCTGCAGCAACTACGTTCTCTCAAACGGCGACAACGTGGTCTGGTATTACGTGACAGGCTAGGGGCCTCGACATATCGCATCAAACGGGCGGTTCGGACAAACATCCGAGACGCCCGTTTTTATACGAATGGGACGTCATTTCCCAATCGAGGCTCAACCGGAAATTGCATCCCGCCCTGTAGGCGAATTCCGGGACGCAGCTTCCCGTTGGGGCGGGTTTCGGAAAGCGTGTTCCGCTCTGAGGGCTCATTCCGGGATAGACTTTCCGAAGCAGCGCCCATTGGGAAGCTGCGGACCGTATTGGGCATCGATTTTGGGATGCGCTTTCCGCTAGAGCCACGTTGCGGAAGCTGTGTCCCGTTCTGAGGCTGCAATCTGGGACGCGCTTTCCGCGGGGCGACCATGGGGAAACTACTACCCATTCCGACGCTGCGGCCCGCCTTGTGCGCTTTCCTCGGCAGGCTCTGCAAACAAAAAACCGGTTGGAACGGGAATTCCAACCGGTTATACATTCAAGCAAATAGTGAATCGACTATGACCGTGCGCCCTCGAGGAAGAAGCGGCGGCTGAAGTAGTTGTACCAGGTGACGAGGAACGTGGCGATGGCCTTCATGGCTTGGTAGCCGATGCTCAAAAACGTGACGCCCACAAACATGTACAGGTCGTTGAGGCCCAAACCAATCACCGACAGGATGGTGAAGATCGTGAACTCGCGCTTGCGGCTCATGCCCTCGCGATGGTCGAACACGTACTTCATGCTGAGCCAGTAGTTGACCACGACGGACGTGATAAACGAGATCGTGGTGCTCATCAAAAAGTCGAGATGGAACAGCTCGACGAGCGCAATGAGCATGCCCCAGTCGATGCCAAAGGAGATAAGACCCACGACAGCGAACTTGAGGAATTGCTTAGTATGAGGTTGTGCCAGTGCCTTGCGCACGTAATCACATCCAATGCGTTGATGAATCGAGCAGAGGATACTTTAGAGCTTTTGCAAGGGAAACGTAAGGGCTTTGCCAAGAACTATACGAACTCGCCAAATTTGCAAGAGACAATCCGCAAACGTTGTAAATCCTTCCGTAAACGAGCAAGGCCCACGAACAACGCAGCGCTCGACGCACGTCGTCCGTGGGCCCCGTAGTGCAACGAGGAGGCCGAGCTACTTGGTCTCCTCGCCCTCCAGGAAGATCTTTCGGGTCACAAAGTTGTAGACCATAACAAGCGCGGTGGCGCAAATCTTGGCGATATTGGCCTCGAGCCCTAGGCCGGCGTTGAGCGCCAGCACGATACCGTCGTTGAGCGCCAGGCCGATCACGGACAGCACGACAAAGATAATGAACTCGCGGCGGCGGCTCATGCCCTCCTTGTGCGCAAACACGTACTTCATGCTCGCGACGTAGTTAAAGATGAGCGAGACGATAAAGCCGCTGGTGTTGGCGATCAGGATGTTAAGGCCCAGACCGTAGTGGAGCAGATTCATGATGCCAAAGTCGATGACGGTGGCAATGACGCCGACGACGCCAAACTTCATGATCTGCGCAAGGAGCTTTTGCATGGTACCTGCCTTAGGGTGGCGCCGGAGCGCCGCGGGGATGACAAACTCAGCAAGTTTAGCCAATCCCCGCGGGTGGTGCTAGGCGCGCTCCTCGATAGCACCGTTTCTATATGCATCGAGCAGCTGACGCAGGTCCTGGATTTGGCTGCGGATCTTGGCGCCAGTATCGGTGTCGCTCACCATGCGGCGACGGTCTGCTTGGTCAAAACGGTTGGTCTCGCTTTCGATGTCCACGTTGCGCGTGAGTGCCTCGGCAACCGTCGTAAAGGCCCGGTGCGACTTGAGGCGGCAGCCGCGCGAGCTCGAGATGAGCGTATAGCCGGCGATACCCGTCTTGGGATGGTAAGCGCGGCAGAAGCCGCCATCGATGACCAGCAGCTTGCCCTCGGCGCGGATGGGCTGTTCGCCCTTGGTGGTTTTAACGGGCGTGTGGCCGTTGATGATGTGGCCGGTCGGCGAGCATGCCATGGGCGCGACGCCGAACTCGCGCATGATGTCATCGCAGACCGAGGGCGACTTGGTAAGCGTGAAGTACGGGTCCATCGGCTCGACCCAGGTGCTCTTATCGGCGATATAGGCGCGCTCAAAGGTACGCACCAGGCGTCCGCTGGCGGGCGAGTTAAAGCCGATCCACAGGTACCACATCCAGTCGAGGGCGTCGCGGTCGCCCACGCGCCAGGCGCGGCGGGCGATGTGGTCGCAAAAATCAAGATAATCGCGCCCGGCGTGCCAGGTGCCCAGACAGTTCATGCTGCTAAAGGTGCCGTCTTCGTTGAGCGGCACGCAGCCATGGAACAGCAGGTTGCCGTTGGTGACCTTGTACATCGAGCCATGGGTGTAGAGGAAATCGATATGGCGATGCAGGTGATCGGCGGTGACAAACTCGGACACGAGCTTGTCGATGATGTGCTGCTCCTGGGGCGTGAGCGTATAGGGGTCCGCCGGATCGACGGTGGGGAAGTCGTTGGTCGTGAGCGGCCACACGCTGCCGTCGGCGAGCGTGACCGTGCCGGTGTCGTGGTCGATTTTGTCGAGCAGCAGACGGTCGGTCATGTCGAACTCGGGGTGGCGCTGGATGATCTGGCCCTCGAGTTTAAAGAGCAGCACGTTGATGGCCTTGATTAGCGGGGTGATGGACTCACCGGCGGTGTAGGTGGCATCGGCAAAGGCGACGAGCTCGCGCAGCGAGATGCCGTAGTCGTTCTCGAGGATCTCGTAATTGTCGTAGCGTAGGTTGTTGCGCAGCACGGTGGCGATGCAGGCGGGCTCACCGGCCGCAGCGCCCATCCACAGCAGGTCGTGGTTGCCCCACTGAATGTCGAGCGAATGGTAGGTGAGCAGACGGTCCATAATCTTGGCAGCGCCGCCGCCACGGTCGAAGATATCACCCACCAGGTGCAGGTGGTCGACGGCCAGGCGCTTAATGAGCGAGGCGAGCGACTCGATAAAGTCGTCGGCGCTGGCGGTCTCTAGGATGGACTCCACGATGCGCTCGTGATAACGCACACGATAGTTGTTCTCGTCCGGATGCGTGTGCAGCAACTCGTCGATGATGTAGGCGTAATCGCGCGGGATGGCCTTACGCACCTTGGAGCGCGTATAGCGGCTCGAAAGCGAGCGGGCAACCATGATGAGCTGGTCGAGCATTGTCTTGTACCAGGTGGGGGAGTCCTCGCGCCGGCTGCGGACCAGCTCGATCTTCTCGCGCGGGTAGTAGATGAGCGTGCACAGCTCGCCCTTTTCGTCAAAGGAGAGCGTGTCGCCAAAGATCTCGTCGACATGTTCGCGCACGACACCCGAGCAGTTGTTGAGGATGTGCATAAAGGCTTCGTACTCGCCGTGCACGTCGCTCATAAAATGCTCGGTGCCTTTGGGCAGGTTGAGAATGGCCGAGAGATTGATGATCTCGGTAAACGCGGATTGCTCGGTGGGAAATTGTCTCGACAGCAGACGCAGATACTTAAAGTCTTGCGGATTGCGATCGAATGCGACCATGAAACACCTTCCGATATGGTTGGTAAAACTGATAAAACAGCGTCAAACGTTTATCAGTATGCGCCGGCTTTGTTTCGATTTAGCGCCGGTGGCTGAATTGTCGGCTGAACGGTTTGCTAAATCGATTTAGTTGAGGTTGATGTGTCGGTTAAGTGGAGACGAAGGGGATGATTTTGCCCATGTGGGCCCATGGCGGGGATGGGGACGTTGATGATAAAGATATTCAATGCCAATGGTTCGAATTGGTAAATAGTGGACATTTGTATAGTATTTAGGCTTGCTGTGCGATAATTTGCGTAGCAATACTTAAGGAGCCTCATATGAGTGATTTTGTCCTGACCTGTGAATCCGCCGCCGATCGAACCCGTGAGTTCTTTGCGTCGCGCAATATCCCTGTCGTGTTTTTTCATTACGAGATTGATGGTGTTGTCCATACGGACGATCTGTACCAGTCGATTACGCCGGATGAGTTTTTTGCCCAGATTGCCGCGGGCGCCATGCCCAAGACGTCTCAGGTGAGCGTGGGTGAGTACGAGGAGTTTTGGGAGCCGTTTGTTGCCGAGGGTAAAGACGTGCTGCACCTGACGTTGTCGTCGGGTATTTCGGGCACGTATGGTTCGGCTTGCGTTGCGGCGCAGATGCTCGCGGATCGCTATCCCCAGGGCGGCAAGGTGCGCGTCATCGATTCGCTGGGGGCGTCTTCGGGCTTTGGCCTATTGCTGGAATATGCCGCCGACGTGCGCGATAGCGGCGCTTCGCTCGACGAGACGGCCGCTTGGATTGAGGAGCATAAACTCAACCTGCACCACTGGTTCTTCTCGACCGATCTGTCGAGCTACCTGCGCGGCGGTCGCATTTCGGCCGCGAGCGCGATTATCGGCACGGCGCTTAAGATTTGCCCGCTTATGACCGTCGATTGCGAAGGTGGGCTGTCGCCACGTGAGAAGATCCGCACCAAGAAGCGCGCGATTTCCGAGATGGCTAAGACCATGATGAAACACGTGCAGGACGGTGTGGATTATTCGGGTAAGTGCATCTTGTCCCATTCGGCGTGCCGCGAGGATGCCGAGGCCGTTGCGGCGCTGATTGAGGAACAAGTTCCGCGGCTCAAAGGCAGGATTGAGATCAACAATATCGGTGCTCTGATCGGTTCACACACCGGACCTGGTACGGTTGCGCTCTTCTTTATGGGTGACAAACGCGTGGATTAACTTGGCCCATCACGTCGCGCACGATTGCTCAAACGAAAACGGCCCGTCTCACGTTTGCGGGGCGGGCCTTGCTGTTACGGTTAGCGTTTCTTTCCGCGGAAGAAGAAGCCGTGCAGCGAGGGCTTGAGTCCACGGTTGGCGCGACGCTCCTCGATATGATCGTGGATCGAAGCGACGCGTTCGATAACCTCGTCGGGAATCGGCACGTCGGGATTCATGTTCTCGACCTGGCTGACCTCGGCGGCGGCGACCTGGTCGATAATGGGCACATCGTCGTGCGAGATGACGGGCGTGGCGTCTTCCTTCATCTTGCGGTAGCGCTGCATCATGTCGGTCTGTAGCTGCTGGGCCGAAGGCGGCGTCCAAATGATGGCGTTGGCGCCGGCGGCGATGGTCTCGCGGATGCTCTCGGGCGTTTTGCCGCCCGGTGCGATGAGCGGCAGGTTGGGATAGTGCTCGCGCAGTTCACGTAGGACCTGGGGCGTGTTTTTGCCGGCGGCGATGTTGAGAATCTTGGCTCCGGCGCGCACTTTGGCATGCGCATCATCGTCGCAACGTACGACTGTGGCGATGACGGGGATGTCGGCGATGTTGGTGATGTGCTCGACCATCTCGGCAGTGGCGGGGGAGTTGACCACACAGCCCGCCGCGCCCTGCATCTCGGAGACGGCTGCCATCTGTACGGAGCGCTTACCGGTCGTAGTTCCGCCGCCCACGCCTACAAAGACCGGGCACTCGGCGACAGTCAACAGCGCCTGCGTAATGGCAGGCTGTGGCGTGAAGGGGTAAACGGCAAAGACGGCATTGGCGTTGGAGTTGCGGATGACCGCCACGTCGGTGGTGTAGATAAGCGACTTGATGCGACGGCCGAAGAGCGTAAAACCGCTGGCCTCCTCGATCTCGTCGGGCATGCGGAGGGCCGCCTTGCGCAGACGCCCGTCGATGGGCAGCGGCTCCATGGGGAGCAGTCCGTTGGGGGTCACGGCTACCTGGGGCTCGGTGAACTCGTCTGCAAGCTCGACCTCGGAAAAATCGACCGAGGCGACGATGTCCTCGTGAACCTCGGCGGGAACATCGATGGGGGCCTGGTCGTTCGTCGCGGCAGGCGCGTCGAAGGAACTGGTGCCGACAAAGGCGTCGACGCGCTCGTTCAAATCGTTGAGAGTATCCATGGGGGCTCGATTCTATGCGATGGTGGCCGGCGGGGTGCCGACAGCGTTGTGCTTGCTAAATCGTTTGACGAGTTGATTTTTCCCCGCCGCGCCATCCGTTAGACCGAAGGGCCGGCGAACGTGAAGGAGCTGTGGTGGCGGGTATCGAGGTGCTATCTTGAAAGTCCCGTTTAAAAGAGAGGTGACGCGGTATGGAATTGACAGCAATGATTGGCTCGATTGGCCTGTGTGTGGCCGCAATCGTTGCCGCCGCGGTCATCTACTTTGTGGTCACGGCCATTAAGGGCAAAAGGGCCGAACGCAAAGAGCGCGCGATGCTTAAACAGCATCGCGACCAGCAGGGCAAACGCGCACAGAGATAGCTTGTTGAGTTTTTGATCCGTGCGCTAGCTGCGTTTTCGGATCAGGGCAATGTAGAAGCCCTCAAAGTCGCAGCTAGGCGGAATGGTGAGCGTGCCGGGTAGGCCGTTGGCGATGGCCGATACCTGACCCGCGGCAATGGCCTCGGTGAGGGCGTTGCTCTCGACGCGTGGCTCTTCGCCAGCTTCCTGGGCACGGCGCGTTTCACTTTCGCTCGGCGTGCCGTCGAGGGGGATGAGCTCGCAGTCCATGTGCTTGTCGAGGGCCTCTTGCAGGGCGTCCTCGTTTTCCTGCGGCATAATCGAACAAGTCGAATAGACGAGCGTGCCGCCCGGTTTGAGGGCCCCCACGGCGCGGTCCAGAAGTGCTCGCTGCGAGCGGGCGCACTTGCCGAGCAACTGCTCGGTTAGGCCGCGCAGACTCTTCTCGTTGCCGCTGATGACGGTGCCCGTGCCGGTGCAGGGAGCGTCGAGCAGAATGCGGTCAAAGCGGAAGAACTCGTCGAGCTCGCGTGCGTCGATGCGCATGACGGGCACATTTTTTGCGCCTTGGCGGTGGAGGTTGGCTTCGAGCTTCTCGGCGCGGGGAATGCTCATCTCGCAGGCGGTAAGGTGCGCCTGTCCCTGCGTGAGGGCGGTAATTTGCGTCGTCTTGCCGCCAGGGGCTGCGCACATGTCCAGGATGTCCTCGCCTGCCTGGGCGCCCAGGACCAACGGTGGCATCATGGACGACAGGCTCTGCAAGTAGATTTTGCCGTCACGGTAGATGTCGAGGTCCCATAGGTCGGAAACCTGGGCC
>CABUJL010000014.1 GCA_902491915.1 uncultured Collinsella sp. | reverse complement strand
CCGGAAACCGTATCCCACTTTTCGGGCCCAGAATGGGATGCCGTTTCCCGCTGGGCCCCCTCCGGGAAACGACATCCCATTTCAAGGGCATAAACCGGGATGTGGTTTCCCCTAACGGCACCTTTGGGAAACCGCATCCCACTCTGGACGTACAAAACGGGATGAGCCTTCCCATGGTGATCCAAGACCAGAAGCATGTCCGATAGCGCGGCCAGGTCAAGAACAACAAGGCAAGCGTCACGCCAATTTGGACGAGCGTCTGCTGCAGTTTGAGGCTGCTGGCCCATATGGTAGAGTTAACCACCCATGAATTTCAGCACACTGCGTGCTACCTGTTCTTTTGTCATTTAGGGGAGTGAACTTGTGAATACTTCTGTCGCCAAGAAGGCCGGCCAGGCGGTGCGCCTGCTCATGATGGTGCTCACGGCAGTTCTCATCTTCTTCTTCATCAATGTCATGCTGCTCGTCTCCGATATCCAGGGCACGGCGCGTGTGGTCAACTACGCCGGTCTGGTGCGCGGTACCACGCAGCGAATCGTTAAGCTCGAGGATGCGGGCCAGCCTCAAGATGACCTGCTTAAAGCCGTGGATTCATACATCAACGGTTTGCGTTACGGAAGTGGCGACCTCAACCTCGTCCGTCTCGACGACGACGAGTATCAGGCAAAGATGACCGAGCTTGCAAATTATTTTGATAAGCTTTGCGCCGAGATCATCCGCGTGCGCGAAGTCGGCTACGAGAACACCGACATCATCTCCATGAGCGAGGAGTTCTTTGGCATTTGCGATGATGCTACGCGACTCGCAGAGGACTACTCTCAGGAGAAGGCGTCGGCGCTCAACTATCTCGAGGGCTTGGTGATCATCGACATCGTGGGCTTGGTGGCGACCTTTGCGGTCGAACTTGTTCGCGCGGTGCGCACTGCCGCGCTCAACCGCGAGCTGCAGAGCAAAGTCTATCTCGACGAAGCCACGGGACTGCCCAACAAGAACAAGTACGAGGAGGTCTTGGGGCAGGAGCGTCCTGTCTCCGCGGAGGCGCCCGTTGCGGTGTGCGTCTTCGACCTTAACAATCTGCATACGGTCAATAACAACTTCGGCCACGAGAAGGGCGACGAATACATCCGTTCTTTTGCCCAGCAACTGGGAAGTGTGGCGTCCGAGACGTGCTTTGTGGGCCGCGACGGCGGCGATGAGTTTATCGCGGTACTGCGGGATGCCGACCGAGCCGCTGTGGAATCTTGTCTCGCTCGGATTCGCGCGAACGTGGACGAGTATTCCGAAGTCCACCCCGATATGCCCATCAGCTACGCGGTGGGCTATACGCTTTCCAGCGATTTTGACGAGCCGCCTACGATGCGCGAGCTCTTTTCCCAGGCCGACAAAAACATGTACATCGACAAGAACCGCGTAAAGACAGCCGAGGCAGCCGGGCCGCAACGCGAGGACCGCTAAACCCGTAGCAAAGGGTAGCTAATTTGGGACGGGGCTCGGTCAAGCTAACGGAACGCCGTAGCTAAAAATCCCCGTCCTGGAAAAATCATTGCGCAGGTAGGACGGCAAAGGTAGCTAGAAAAGCCCCATCCTAAATGAGCTACAAGATTTCGGCTAGGAGCGCTCGGCGCCCATTTGTTTTATCACTGCAGGTAGAAAGCGCGATAATGCGTGCATCGAGGCCAGCGCCGTCCATGTTCGCATGCACCGCCGTCTGCGAGACATGCGTGAGCAGCGTCTGCATCGAGGCCTGGTCCAGGTTTCCCGGCCCAAAGATAATGTCATCACTCGCAGCAAACGAGCACACGGCAACAATGCGCAGGCGGAACGCCCCATCCTTTGTGTAGAGCGTGCCCGTGCGGTGCAGGTCAAAGAAGCCCCTGTCTAAAAACCGGTCGACATCGCCAAACATCGCGCCGTTATCCATGTGGTGCGCATAGAGCAGATTGTAGGAATCGGTCATCGTGCGGCTGTTGCGCGTATCCAAAAACACCGCTCCCGAGACCGCGGATTCCCCCAAAACGTTTTTGTTGAGGTATTCCTGGTTATCTTTTCCCTGAACAAAGGGATAGTCGATGTTGGTGCCATCGATGGTAACCCATCCGACAACGTCTGGATTTTTGGCCATCAGATCCCGCAGGCGTGCGCAATCGTTGATCCCGGTGGGTTTGTAGCGTAGCAGCTCGTCGCTGATGAACCCACCGTTCATAACGTTGTTTGTGTCCCACAGCGAATAGCCCCCGTACAGCAGCATGAGCAGCACGAGAAAGCCGGCAAACCACGTAAGCACGCGGTCGCCGGCTCTCGCCAGCCGAGCTATGCGTTTAAGCTCCATCGGCTGCAATCCTTGCTGTCTAACGGCGATTACGACGAGGACGGAAGAAGACCACGCCCATCACGGCGGCAAATGCGACGATTGCCACATAGGGAGCGACCGTCCGAATAACATCGGTGGGAACGGTAGCATCCTTGGTGTTGGTAAAGATCACCGTGGTGTCGTAAGCACCGATAGCTTCCTCGGCAATAGAGCTACCTTCTGTCGAATTGGTGCCATCACCAATCTTGTACGACGTCTTATAACCGTCGCCATGATAATCCGCCTCAGTTACGGCGAATTTATCCTCCGATGAGAGACCGTAAACGATGACGGATTCCCCATGCTTAAGCGTCTCGGTAAACGTAGCTCCCGACTTGGTTGTAGTTTGGTTCATGGTAGTAACACCGTTTTTCACAGTGCCGTACTTATAAGTCTCCCCGTCAGCGCCTTTAATCGTGACGGTAAACTCAAAGTCCTTATTTTTATCGCCCTGGTTACCGGCTACGACCTTTGTGATGGTCAGCTTATGGGTGACATATTTGTTCTCAAAGCCTGAGATCTTGCTGCCCGATCCCGCCGCTGTGCTAAGAGTGCAGCCCTTAGCAACTAAACCTGAGTTGCCATTTTCTACGTAAACATCCAGGAACAGTTCCTTGTACACAACGTTGAGGCCATCCAGCTCTGGCGGCGTCTGCGTAATATCGAGAGATGCCCGGAGCCGCGAACCTTGAGGTAACAAGGCTGACGCTCATTTGGGCGGTTATTGTCTTAGTAACGCCGTCGGCATTATCTTCGCTAGAAAGACCTTCGGCAGAATAATTTACGGAAGACGGCGAAAGCGAAACGGCCCCTTCCACTCCAGCAGTAGCGGGCATACCCGTGTTCGTAAGCTCGCTCGCCTCCGCCGGCGCAATCGTATATTTAAAGTCCGCATTCGGCTCCACGGCGTACTTATCCATGGTGAGCTTCGAGGTGATCGTGACCCTCCCTTCAGTTACCGACAACTGCGGATTAGTGGATTGCCCCTCCGCCCACGCGGGCGCAGCAACCCCCACCAAAGCCAGCACCATCGTGGCCGCCACAACCGCAAATGCAGCCAGTCGCCTCTTTCCAGTTTTCATTTTGCATCCTTCCTCTCGGGCATATGCCCTTAATAAAACCAGGCTTCGTGTCTACAGGTTCGACCTGCGCAGCACGCTGATCACATTGCCTTTGATCTGCGAACGGGCAATCGGTCCATACAGGCGACTGTCGCGCCCGCCCTCGCGCAAATCTGCCAGCACAAAGAGCTCATCCGTTCCCAGATGCACGGGATAGTCCACAGCAGACTCATAGCGCGGCGTCGGCGTGGTGATATCGCTTTCCACCACAACAGCCCCGTTAACCATGAGCTCGCCCGACTCGGTAATTGTGACCTCATCACCGGGGCGGGCAACCACGCGACCCAGGCGCTCTTCGCCATCCGCGGTGTATACCACCACGTCACCCTCGTTAAAGCTCTGGCTGAGCCTCCAGTAGAGCATGACGTCACCCGAACAGATGCGGGGGGCCATCTCGCCAGTCGTGACTGCGCCCACGCCCAAGACCACACCAAAGAGCAGCCAGAGCGTCACGACAAAAAATGCCAGGCGCGCCAGAAAGCCCACGATATCGCGCCGGTCGTCCGCTTCTCCCAGATCTGGTGCCGCATGGGCGCCCAACCTCACGTTCGACGCGGCCGAATACCGCGAGCCCCGGGGTCTTCCCTGCGGGGCCGCTCGTGCGGCTGGCCCATCACCAGCATTGCTGGCGCCATGTCTTCTCATAGGCGCCCACCCCTCTTGGAGCCGCGGTGTAAACGCAGCGCAACCATGCCCGTAGCCAACAGCACGCCGGCGGCCAAAATCGCCAGGGCATAGATGGGGTTGCGCGTAATACCCGTAGGCACCGCGACCTGTCGGGAATTGGTGGCCTTAGCTTCAACGGCAACGGTCACACGCGGACCGTTGAGCGTGCCGCTCGCACCCGTAAGCTTAGCCTGATACCCCAACGAAGAATAATCGTCTTCGCTCACGGTATAGACCGCGTTGTAATCCAGCGCCTTAATCGAAACGGTCAGGCCGTCCTTAACGGCAAACGGCATGGTCGCCTTGCCCTGGCCATCGGCCGTAAAGGCCGTCTTGTTTTCCACGGTCTCGGCCCGATCATTCGGTCGCGCCACGAGCGCATGGCTGCCTTGGGCAGACGCATCCGAATACTCGATGGCGTAGGTCTGACCAGCCTTGAGGCCCGTAAAGGTCGCCGTCATCTTAAAGTAGGCACGCTTGTCGCCCATATTGCCCGTAACGCTCTTGGAAACCTTGAGTGTGTAGGTGCGCGGGGTAAATCGTGCGTATACGCATCCCGTATGGCGGTCTTTTACGTTGTACGTATAGGTGGGTGAAGACGACAGCAGCTCCGGGGCATCCGGATTCGATAGGTCGTACCAACCCTCAAAGTGATAGCCCTCCTTGGGAGCGGCCACCGCCTCCACAAACGTGCCGTCATCCACAAAGTAGGCAACGCCCGATTTTTCGTACACGTCGGCGTCCTTGCCCGAGCCATCCCCGGCATCGATGGAGCCCTTTGCCCCCTTAAGCTTGGAGCTGACCGTGCCGCCCGTCGTTACGTTGCTCCACGCGCCATCGGCATTTTTGAGCTGAGTAACAAAGGCCTGACGATACTTCCATTGCGCCACAAATGTCGCGCCCTGACTCTCGGGAATGTTTTCGACCGTTACCACGTCGCCCGCAGCGCCGGTATCCGGATTGACCTTCTTGCCCCTAATGGTAAGAGTGCCGGAATCTGTAGTTCCCTCGGGAGCCGCATGGGTCACTGTGTGCTCGGCACCAAAACGAACGGCTTTTCCCGAGCCCGCGTACTCCCAGCCCATAAACTTCCAGCCGTCGTTTTGTCCTTCGGCGGCATGGGAGGTATAGCTCGCTCCAGCGCCAGAAAGCTGCACGAAATCGCCCGTGGACTCATCGGACACATCGTAGTGATACGCTTTTCCGCCGTTCACATCGTATTGAACGCCTGCCTTGGAAAACACGAGGTGCACTTTGTAGTGCTTTGTGACCTTGTCGACCTTAAAACGATAGGTGCCATCGTCCAATTCGGTCCAGTGCGCCACATCGTCCGCGGAATAGAACTCGCCGTTGACAAAAGCACCGATAAAGACTGCCCCGTCATCGCGCTTGGCGTCGACCATAAAGTAGGAGTTCTTCTCCTGTTTACCTACGTAGTTTTTGGCATAGGTAAAGTCCGCCGTCTTGGTATCGGCGTTATAAAAATACGTTCCGCTTCCGTTGGGCGTCGTGTACGTCTCGATGCGATAGAACTCCCTAAACGAGATATTGTCGAGGAAGTTGCCGATCGAATTGCTCCCGTTGGCCGTGTTGTAGGCCGCAAAAGCAAAGACGCTCTGGTTTTGGCCATTCGGAATGGTGTAGGTATAGTCGTAGTCGACCTTTTTGTTCTGCTCGAGCGCGTTGGAACCGTAGGAAGCCCACGCGTCGTTTTCGGACGCCATAATCCATACGCACCATTTTTCGGTATGCTCCGCATCGGCCGTCCACGAGAACGCGCTTCCGCTGGACGCATTGGCAAATCCGCCCACTTTGTCAAACTTGGTTGAATACAGGATGATCTTTTTGCTGCAGCCCGATTGGGAAAAATTGGCCACATCCAAGCCGACATAGTTATCGACGCTCATTTGAATCCATTGAACAATTTGCTGGTACTGATCGAGTGCCTTTTGATTGTCCTTGTACGGCTCGTTTTCTTGTCGCGGACCGATGATAAGGGCCATGGCATCTCGACCCGAGCGGCCGCGGTGGTCGAGCCCCCACTCGTACTGTTTTCCCGGCTCGGTCGTCACATATTGGTAGAGCGAACTCGCCTCGTGTGCGTTGAGCTCGGCTGCATAGTCACCATCGGAGGGCTTAAACGTAACAGAATGCCCAGCTGGGTCGATATAGTAGTCGTTCTGGGCAACGATCTCGATACGATGGTCTGTCTCGGTCGTGCGCCAATGGGGCGAGCACAACGTAAACTTGCTGGGCCCCTGGTTCCCCAGATGTATATCGTCTTCAAAACTGCCGTTAGCAATGTTCGTATTCTCGTTCTTAAGATTCGAGGTCGAGAACGCATAGTTTGTGAGCGTTGTCATGGTCTCGGACGAATTTTCTTGATACACCTTGGCAAAATCACTATAGATGTCGCGTGTGCCCTGCTTTTCCACATGAACGTCGTTGACCAGATTGCCAAACCACTCACGGTATTGTTCGTTCGCACCCGTAAGATTTGAATCGTAGCAAGTCAGCGCAAGCATCGTCTTTTCGGACGCTGCGGTATAGACTGCCTGATAGGCAAACTCATCGTCTTGCTCGGGAAGATCTCGATAATAATGCGTGCTGTTGGTGCCAAAGGAGAACCAACCCTGTCCGTTAGAGCTTACGAGCCACACCGAAAGCGCAATGCGGCCGTCGCTCTGTTCAAACGAAAAGTGGGATCCGTCAGCGCTGCTACCAGCAAAGCCGCCATTTGCGGCAAAGGAATCGCTGTAAACGGTGTACTGCTCAACGGTATTTCCCTGGGGCATCTTGCCCTGCGCCTTAAGCCAAGTCCGCAGCTGCATGAGCTGGTCTTGGCCTGCGTTGTTAACCGACAGATTCTCCTGTTGAGGACCCATCGTGAGCATCAGCACGTCGTGTTCGGTTGCGGCGCGATGGTTGAGGCCCCACTCGTACGTGGAGCCGCTCTGGGTGGAAAAGGTGGTGTAGGTTGATCCAGGTTCAAAATAAAGATTTTGATCCTGTGGCCTAAGATTCCACGCAAGCGCAAAACGATTACCGTTAGCTTGTTTGAGGTTTCTTTGACCGTTGAGGAGCTTCGTGGAGAGGTCGAGCTTCAACGTCTCGCCGATTCTCTTATTCGGAGAGGTCGTCGACCAACCAGAAGCTTGGTTGGTAAAGGTTGGGTTCGCTATAAGGTTGCCATCGTCACCGTACGCACGCGAGGGCAACCCCCCCCCGGCCATAACGAACGCGCATAAGACCGCTGCCAACATCACAAAGGTGCGGCGCATCGACGCTATATGACCGAAAGGACCCCGCACGGGCGCATCCCCCCCCAGCCGCAGCCCGAGCTTTCGCGCAAGCTGCACAAGTAGTTCGTTTAAGTTTTTTGATTCTACAACCAGCCCAGGGCAAAAGCAAAATCATGCGTAACCGATTTGCAGTCATTTTTCGCATTTTCCGCATTGCGCAGGTAGGACGCCAAAAGTGGCTAAAAAAGCCCCGTCCTAAATGAGCTACTTGAGGAGTTGGGCCATGGCGTTGACGAATTTTTGGACTTGGAGGGTGGGCTCGAGCGGGTAGTGCAGAAAGACCGGCACCTCTCGCCCGCACAGGAACGGCACGCCCACAAAGGCCGGGTGCACCCCCGACCATGCGCCGCAGGTGAGCACCGCGTCGCCCTTTTCCTCTGCCTCGTTAAAGAGCGCAAAGTCAAAGCTGTCCACGTCGATCACGTCTACGCCGCCGTCGGCCAACAGATCGATACGCAGGCTGTCCATAGCGTCGTTGCCGTGGCGGAGCACGCGCAGACGCATACCCTCCAAGTCGGCGACCGTAATGCGATTCTTGCGCGCCAGCGGGCTCGTGCGCGGCAGGTCGATATAAAACGGCACGTTGACAATGCGGAGCTTTTGGCAGGCGTCACCCCAGCGCGGGGTCGAAAAACTCGACTGCACCACATCGACCTCACGACCGAGGCTGCGCATGACGGTCTCGCGCTCGTCATAGAGGTCGCTTACCGGCACGATCTCAAATCGCAGCGACGGTTCCAGCTCGTGTACGCCCGACCACATCGACAGCGTTTGGCGCCCCGGGCACATCATCGACACACCCAGACGCACGGCACCGCCATCGCCCGCCGCGCGTCGGGCGCGGCGCAGCGCGTCCTCGGACTGCCGCATGATCGAGCGCGCGTCGTCCACCAGCAGAGCGCCCGCCGGCGTCACCTTAACACCCGAATGCGAGCGCTCGAACAACGTGATGCCAAACTCGGCCTCGAAACCCGACACCTGTTTGACGAGCGCCGGGGTCGACACGCGCAATTTTGCCGCCGCACGTGAGAAGCTTCCCAGCTCCGCGGCGGCCGATATGGCCTCGAGTCGTCGATCGTACACGTCAATCTCCCGTTTTCGCGCCTGTGAACGCATGGCGCCACAGGGGGTCGTTTTGGCAGGTCACGCGCTCGATTGAGATAAACTGCATCGCACAGTATAAACCTACGGTTAACGCCATTCTAACAAATATGCAATTCACCTGCGCAAATGCAAAGCATACGATAACCAGCGAAAACCACGTGGGTCGGTTAATGGGAGCGACCCACCGGGAGGCACAAGAAGGGAAGTTCCTATGAGCAATTGGCTTAAGCTCGAGGGCGATGTCTGCGCCGTGACTGGCGCGCTCGGCGGTATGGGCGTCGAGATTTGCCGCGAGTTCGCCCGCAACGGCGCCAACGTCGTCCTGCTCGACCTGGACGAGGAGAAGGTCAAGGCTGCTGCCGCCGACCTCGCTGCCGAGTTTGGCATCCACGCCGAGGGTTACAAGATGAACGCCACCGACGAGGCCGAGGTTCAGGCCGCCGTCGACGCCACCATCGCCGACTTCGGTCGCGTCGACGTCCTCGTCAACACCGCCGGTATCCTGCGCTTCGCCGCCATGGAGAACCTGCCGCTCTCCGACTGGAATGAGGTCATCAACGTCAACCTCACCGGCTACTTCATCACCTCGCAGCGCTTTGGTCGCGAGATGATCAAGGCCGGCCAGGGCCGCCTGGTGCACATCTCGACCGTCGCCAGCCACTCCCCCGAGACGTTCTCGGGCGTGTACAGCTCCACCAAGGCGGGCGTCAACATGATGTCCAAGATGCTGGCTGCCGAGTGGGGCCCCTACGGCGTGCGCTCCAACTGCGTCGAGCCTTGCTTCGTTAAGACCCCGATGTCAGCCAACTTCTACGCCGATCCCGAGGTCGAAAAGAGCCGCAGCCGTCTGATCGCCACGCGTCGCATCGGCGAGGTCAGCGATATCGCCAACGCCGTCATGTTCCTGGCGTCCAAGCGCTCGGACTTTACCACCGGCGACGCCATCAAGGTCGATGGCGGCTTCTCCAATATGATGGGCGACCTCACCGCCAAGCCCGGCGGCCGTCGCGCCTATGCCGACAACTACCTTAAGAACAAGGGTGTCGAGCTCTGGTCCGATGAGTCCGGCGTCGCCAAGCCGACCGACCAGTAAACCAACCTGACAGGGAGGCCCCGCGGACACGCCCGCTCCTTCCCCGTATCGATTAGAAAGAGTCAAATGGCTTCCAGCAACTCCAACAAGGGTCGCGCCGTCGTGCTTTCCGCCGCGTGCGTCACCATGTTCTTTATCAGCTCCATCGCGCTGTATTCCGTCGTGAGCAAGAATCTGCTCGCCGTCTACCCCGAGTGGTCGAGCGCCCTTACCTGGGCTTTTCCCGTCTTCCAGACCATCATGGCCGTGACGGGCATCTTCGCCGGCCGCATCTCCGATAAGATCGGCCCGCGCAACGTCGTTATCGCCGCCGCCGTGTGCTACGGCATGGGCTGGTTCATGTCCGGCACCGTCACCGAGCCGTGGCAGTTCTACCTGTGGTTCTCGCTCGTCGCCGCCATCGGCAACGGCCTGGGCTACAACCCCGCGCTCACCACCGGTCAAAAGTGGTTCATCGACAAGAAGGGTCTCCCCTCCGGCATCCCCCTGGCCGCTTCGACCGCCGGTCCCGCCGTGCTGTCCCCGGTGCTCGCCTCGCTGCTCATCCCGAGCCTGGGCATCTTTGGCGCCCTTAAGGCGCTCGGCGTCATCTTCTTTGTGATGATCGCCGCCTCCGCCCTATTCCTGAAGGCCCCCGAGGCCGGCTGGCTGCCCGAGGGCTTCGAGGCCCCCAAGGGTGGCGCACATGCCGGCACCTTCGGCGACCTCACCCCGGGCGAGATGGTCAAGACCCCGCGCTTCTGGGTCCTCATCGTCACCTTCGCCTTTGCCGCCACCGCGGGCACCCTGCTCGTGGGCAAGGTTGCCTCCATCGCCGCCGTTCAGCTCTTCGCCGACCCCACGAGCGCCGCGGCCGTCGCCCTCGGCGGTGTGGTGGTCTCCGTCAACACCTGCGCCAACCTGGTTGGCCGTCTGTCCTTTGGCCAGATCATCGACAAGCTCGGCGCCTATAAGTCGCTGCTCATCAGCCTTGTCGTCACCATCGTCGCACTCGTCATCATGTCGATGAGCTTTACGCAGGCCATGTTCTTTGTTGCGCTCGCCCTGCTCGGCTTTAGCTTTGGCGCCCTGCTCGTCATCTACCCGCCGCTCACCGGCGGCGCCTTTGGCACCAGCAACATCGGTGTCAACTACGGCATCATGTTTTTGGGCTATGCCGCTTCCACCTGGATCAGCCAGCCCATCACCGCCGTGCTGTATCACGCCGAGGCCGGCAGCGCCGCCTACCAGCAGTCCTTCTACGGCGCCATTGTGATCGCCGCCATCGCCGTCGTGCTCACCGTCTACATGATGGTCTCCGACAGCAAGAAGAAGTCCGCCTAGTTTTACCGATGCGACAAAGGGACAGTCCCTTTGTCGCATTCCACCGGTCACCAGTATTAAGGAGTCGAAATGTCTGAGCTCAACCCCGTCCGCATTGCCGTTATCGGCGCCGGCGCCATGGGCCGCAACCACATCCGCTTTGTCACCGAGGAGCCCGAGGCCGAGCTCGTCGCCATCGCCGACGCCTTTGAGGGCGCCCGCGCCACGGCCGAGGCCGCCGGCGTGCCGTTTTACACCGATCCCGCTCAGATGATGGACGAGGTCAAGCCCGAGGCCGTCATTATCGCCACCCCCAACGACCTACACCTGGGCGTTGCCCGCGAGGCTGTGAAGCGCAACATCGTGCCGTTGGTCGAAAAGCCGATCTCCAACGACCTGGAAGATGCCCAGGCCTTCGCCGCCGAGGCCGAGACCGCCGGCGTGCCCGTGCTCGTGGGTCAGCACCGTCGCCACAACCCCTTCGTCAACAAGGCCAAGGAGATCATCGAGTCCGGCGAGCTGGGCAAGCTCACCGTGTCGAGCTTTCACTACATGATCTATAAGAACGATGAGTATTTCGATGTCGAGTGGCGCCGCAAGAAGGGTGCCGGCCCGATCCTGGTCAACCTGGTTCACGACGTCGACCTGCTCCGCTACCTGCTGGGCGAGCCCGTTGCCGTCCAGGGTATGCAGTCCAGCGCCGCCCGCGGTTTTGAGACCGAGGACTCCGCCGTGGTCAACGTCCGTTTTGCCGATGGCGCGCTCGCAAGCATGACCATCTCCGACGCCACCGCCAGCCCCTGGAACTGGGAGGCAACCGCTCGCGAGGATCCGCAGTACCGCCCCTTCGACGCCGACGCCTACTTTATCGGCGGCACTAAGGGCGCCCTGTCGCTGCCCCGCCTGCACCAGTTCTCCTACGACGGCGCCTCCAACTGGCACAAGCCGCTGCAGATGGAGATTCCGGCTGTCGACCCGGCACTGCCACACAAGATGCAGCTCAAGCACTTTGTGAAGGTTGTCCGCCGCGAGGTCGAGCCCGTCGTGACCCCCGCCGATAACGTCAAGACGCTCACGCTGCTTAACGCCATCAAGGAGGCCGCCGAGACCGGCCAGCTCGTCGAGCTGTAATGCCTTAAGAGCGGGCCGCGGCAAACTCCCCGCTGAGCGCCTTGGTCCGCCACAAATAAGCCCCTCTTCTTCGCCCCGCGAGCAGCCTCCTGCCCGCGGGGCCTTTTGCTACCTTGCCGACGATTTTTCTGAGGCAGGGGCCATTTTGCGCCTCAGCCCGATTCGTTCGCCACGAAATGGGCCTATCTACTACGTTTAGCCAATCACCCTCAAACATACCATATTTCCTAAAATCAAAAGCGCAGGTAGACGGCTTGCGTATTTTCTGAAAACCGGGGGATGGTCGACCCATACGGTTCAAACGTAGTAGATAGGTCGTTTTCGTGGCGCGGCCCCAAAACAGCCTTTTGGGACGGGTGGTATCCTTGGTAGCCCTGTGCTGCAAACGCACCTTAAACGCAAGGAGTCCCATGGATCTTATCGCCCAGCTCGCCCGCGAGCTCAACCTTAAGGCCGCCAACATCGAGGCGGCCGTCAAGCTCATCGACGAGGGCAACACCATTCCCTTTATCTCGCGCTACCGCAAGGAAGCCACGGGCGGCATGGACGACGTCGCCCTGCGCGCACTCGACGAGCGCCTGTCCTACCTGCGCAATCTTGAGCAGCGCAAAGAGGACGTCATTCTGCTCATCGACGCCCAGGGCAAGCTCACGCCCGAGCTCGAGCAGCAGATTCGCGAGGCCACGCAGCTCCAGCGTGTCGAGGACCTCTACAAGCCCTACCGCAAAAAGCGCATGACCCGCGCACAGAAGGCCCGCGAGGCAGGCCTGGAGCCGCTTGCCAACATGATCATCATGCAGGCCTCGGCCAAGGGCAACGCGCTCGACGCCGCCGCGGACTACGTCAACGAGGAAGCCGGCTTCGACACGCCGGAGAAGGCGCTCGCCGGCGCGGCGGACATCGTGGCCGAGACGGTAGCCGAGGACCCGGAGAACGTCGCCGACCTGCGCGCTTTTACGCAAAACACCGCCGATATCGTCGTCGAGGCCACCGACCCCGCCGAGAAGACCCCCTACGAGCCGTACTACAGCTATGATGAGCCGCTGCGCCGTATACCCAACCACCGCGTGCTGGCTATCGACCGCGGTGAGCGCGAGGGCAAGCTCCGCGTGCGCGTGAACGTCGACGGCGCCGCCGCCACGGCACGCCTCGGCAGCCGTTGGCCCCGACGCCAGGGCGTCTTCGCGCCCGTCTTTGACGCCGCCATCGCCGACGGCTACAAGCGCCTCATGGCCCCCTCGCTGGAGCGCGAGGCCCGCGCCAAACTCACCGTTCGCGCCCAGACCGAGGCCATCAACGTCTTTGCCAAGAATCTCGAAGGCTTGCTCTCGGCACGCCCCGTGCGCGGCGCCCGCGTGCTCGCGCTCGACCCGGGCTACCGCACGGGCTGCAAGGTCGCCGTCATGGACGAGACCGGCAAGCTGCTCGACCACGGCGTGGTCTACCCCACCAAGCCGCGCCACGACGTCGCCGGCACCAAGCGCGAGCTCGCCCGCCTCGTCAAGAAGGACAGCGTCAACACCATCGTCATCGGCAACGGCACCGCCAGCCGCGAGACCGAGGAAGTCGTCTCGGAGTTCATTGCCGAGCAGGCGCCCAACTTGCGATACACCATCGTCAACGAGGCCGGCGCATCGGTGTACTCGGCTTCCGAGCTCGCCAGCCAGGAATACCCCGACCTGGACGTCACCGTGCGTGGCGCCATGAGCCTGGGCCGCCGCCTGCAGGACCCGCTGGCAGAGCTCGTCAAGATTCCGCCCCAGTCCATCGGCGTGGGCCAATACCAGCACGACCTTGACCAGGCCGAGCTTTCGCGCACCCTGGGCCACGTGGTGGAAGACGTCGTTAACCGCGTGGGCGTCGACGTCAACACCGCGAGCGCAAGCCTGCTGGGATACGTATCGGGCATTACGCCGAGCGTGGCCAAGAACATCGTGGCCTACCGCGAGGAAAACGGCGCCTTTACCGATCGCCGCCAGCTTAAGAAGGTCCCCAAGCTGGGGCCCAAGGCATATCTCAACGCCGCGGGCTTCCTGCGCATCAGCGGCGGTAAGAACCCGCTCGACGCGACGAGCGTCCACCCCGAGAGCTACGAGGTAGCCACGGCCGTCCTTGAACGCGCCGGCGTTAAAGCCAGCGAGCTCAGCCGTGGCGGCATGCCCGACATTGAACGCCGTCTGGGCAGCATCTCGGCGCTGGCAAGCGACCTGGACTGCGGCACCCTCACGCTCATCGACATCGTCAACGAGCTCAAGAAGCCCGGCCGCGACCCGCGTGACGACGCGCCCGAGGTGGTCTTTAGCCGCTCGGCGCTTTCCATCGACGACCTGGAGCCCGGTATGGAACTCAAGGGCACGGTGCGCAACGTTGTGGACTTTGGCGCCTTCGTCGACGTGGGCGTGCACCAGGACGGCCTCGTACACATCTCCAAGCTGGCCAACCGCTTTGTCAAGCACCCGAGCGACGTGGTGCGCGTCGGTGACACGGTCAAGGTGTGGGTCGAAAAGGTCGATCGCGACCGCAAGAAGATCTCGCTCACCATGGTACAGGGGAAGTAAACCGCCAAAGCAGGGGTACCCCCTGTAGTGACGTGCAAAATCGCGAGTATTCTGCAAATTCCACCGTTCCGGATGCCCCTCAGAGGCGAAAAAGCAAAAAACAGCCCCCGTTTTAGCGTCGTCAGAGCCAAAACGGGGGCCGTTCCGTGCCTCACCCAACTGGTAAAAGCCTTTACCTTGCTGAATACTCTCAATTTTGCACGGCGCAGGCGGGGGTACCTTTGCCCACGGCAGGATATGGAAGCCAAGCGCCAACTTGCTGGCAAGCTCGTGCCGGCAGCCCCGGCCTTTCCTTTGCCTAGCGCGACCCCCGCGAAGCGCGTGAGCGATAGGGAAAGGAAAGCCGGGGCGAGCAGCCCGCGGCGTAGTCAGTGTTCGCGCTACGGCAGGATATGGAAGCCCAAAGCGGCGATATCCTTGGCAAAGCCGCGCACGGTGTCGAGCGAGACCTCGTACGGGTCGCGACCGATGTTCTTGCGCTTGGCCAGGATGCTGTTGGGCACCGTGATGATCTGGCAACCGCAGGCCTCGGCCTGGTAAATGTTGATGAGCTCGCGCGTGGACGCCCACAGGACCTCACAGTTGGGCTTGGCGGCGGCCTTCTTGACCGACTCCGTCATAAACGGAATGGGGTCGACGCCGGTATCGGCGATGCGGCCGGCAAAGAGCGAGATGATGGACGGCGTCTCGGTGTCAACGGCCTCGACCATCTCATCGACCTGCGTAGGCGTAAAGATAGTAGTGACGTTGACCTTGATGCCGTCGGCGGAAAGCTTGCGGACCAGCTCGGCGGTGGACTCGCCCTTGGTGGTCACGCACGGAATCTTGACGTAGACGTTCTCGGCCCAGGTAGCGATCTCGCGCGCCTCGACCTCCATGGTCTCGACGTCATCGGCAAAGACCTCAAACGAGACGGACACATCGGTGATGTGGGTCAGGACCTCCTTGGCAAACGCGCGGTAATCCGTCACGCCGCCCTTCTTCATAAGGGACGGGTTGGTCGTGAAACCCTGAACGTTGCCGTTCTCGTACATGTCGAGCATGCCCTCGAGGTTTGCACCGTCAGCGAACACCTTGATTGCCATCTGCCTGATTCCTTTCGCTTGCACATGGGCGTTAAACTGCTAAACACTTTACCTACGTTTATCAAGGCGTGAGCTGCGGTTTTTTATCTTCTCGGCGAACGGTATAAACACCTCAGTGTTTGGATTGATAAATCGATTGAGCATGCAAAAGCGAAGAGTCGCAGTTTGAGCAAACGTCAGAACGCGGGATTCATTAGATGAGGCCGAAATGCTGCATCGCTGTGACGGTACCGTCGTGTGCGACATCGTCGGTCACGTAGTCGGCGACCGCCTTGACCTCGGGCATAGCGTTGCCCATGGCCACGGCCGTCTCGACAGCGGCGAGCATGCCCAGGTCGTTACCCGAATCACCAAAGCCAAAGGTGCGCGCGTTGCCAGTGCGGCCCAGATACGCCAGCGCTCGCGCCACGCCCACGCCCTTGTCAATGCCCTTGGGACTCAGCTCGCGATTCTGACCACCGGTGTTGCACAGCTCAAACTCGCGATCGATAAAGCCGTCATCATTGGCTACGCGAGCCAAACTGGGCACATTGAGGCATACCTTGCCCACGTGCAGACTATCGTCGACGCGCATTTCCTCGGTGCTGTGCACCACAGAAGTGCCGATCAGAGACGACTGCTCAACGCCCGCGGGTTCCAGGGCAAAAGTAGCCACGTTGGTCTCGAAAAAGGCCTCAATCCCCGCCGCGGCCATACGGCGCGCAAGCTCCTCGATAACGTCCTCGTCAAAGCAGTCCTCATGCACCACGCGACCCTCGACCTCGAGCGTGGCGCCCGCCATGGCAACGACACCCGCAGGCTCCAAAGCACGCAGGCCATCGGCAATCAGCCACAAGGGACGACCCGTGCAGATAAACGCCTTGTGCCCTGCGTCGCGCAGACGATGAAACGCCTCGATCACCGCCTGCGAGGGGCGAACCGCCGAAAAGTCCTTATCGGTCATATCGTCGGGATCGAACGACGTCAGCGTGCCGTCCACGTCAAAAAAGAGCACAGCGGGTTTGAGACACGCATCAATCATATGAGTTCCTTTCGAGGATAAGGGCAAACGAAGCATCCATCATATAATGGAGCGACGCAACCAGAGAGGTCACCCATGGAATTTTACGCAAGCTGCCCCGAGGGCTTTGAGTCCGCACTCGCCGATGAGCTTAAACGCCTCGGGCTTTCGCATGTTCGCCGGCTGAAGGGCCGCGCTACATTTGAGGGCGAGCTCGAAGAAGGCTACCGCGCCTGTCTGTGGTCGCGCCTGGCGAGCCGTGTGTTCGTGGTACTCGGGCGCTTTGAGGCGCAGGATGCCGATGAACTGTACGATAGCGTTTACGACATCGCCTGGGAGAGCATCGTCCGCCCCGGCGCCACCATCGCCATCACCGCCCGCGGCGTGACCGAGCAGCTGCGCAACACGCGCTTCTCGGCCCTGCGCGCCAAAGACGCGCTGTGCGACCGCCTGGCCGAGACCACGGGACGTCGTGCCGACGTCGATGCCGCCGACCCCGATGTTCACCTACTGCTTTCGCTGCGTCAGCGTCGCGCGAGCATCAGCCTGGACCTTTCGGGCGACCCGCTGTTCAAGCGTCTGCCGCCCGCTGCGACTCGTGCCGGCGAGGGCGCACACGTGTTGCGCCCCGACTACGCCGCCCTGGTGCTGGCGCAGGTCGGCTGGACCGCACTATGCGAGCGCGAGCTGACGGCCGACGATTACGAAAACGAAGCCCTTCCCACGCTGATCGATGCCTCGTGCGCCGGCGGCGGTCTGCTGCTGGAGGCCGTGAACATTCTGACCGACCGCGCCCCGGGCGCCGCACGCGAGCGCTGGGGCTTTGAGGGCTGGCAGCTGCACGACGCTGTCCTGTGGGAGCAGCTGCTTGCCGAGGCGCGCGAGCGCGAGGCGGCAGCGCGCGAGCGCCAGGCGCGCATCGTGGCCGTAGACATCGACCCCGCCGCCCGCAAGACTGCCGAGCGCATGGTCAAGTGCGCCGGCTACAAGCGTTTTGTCGACTTTTGTGCCGCCAAGCCCGCCACCGTGCTGGACCATGCGGGCGCCGTCGCCGGTGCCGCCCTGGTCGCGGACACGACCGAGACCCCGCTTTCGCTCATGCACGATGCCATGACGCTCATCGGCGAGCTGCGCCGCGCCCCCGAACTCGCTTCGGCGCCGGTCGCCGCTCTCACCCGCGACGGCTTGCTGGCCCGCGCGCTCCACGCCGAGCCCGAGCGCTCGATCGCCGTCATGCCCAATAACGAGGAGGCGGCTCTTGAGGTTTGGCCCTCACTCGACCACGCCGCTGCAGCGTTTGAGGCTGCGACCAGCGCGGATGCCGAGGCCGAGGTTGCGGATGCCAACGAAGCCAACGACGAAGCCGCCGCTTCCTCCATGCCCGAACCTGCCGCCACGCTCGACTTGGGCGACGGCAAGCCGCTGCCCGTGCTCATCCCGGAGTCCGAGCAGTTCGCCAACCGCCTGCGCAAGAATGCCCGTCTGCGCCGCAAGTGGGCCAAGCGCGAGGGCGTGAGCTGCTATCGCGTCTACGATGCCGACCTGCCCGACTACTCCGCTGCCATCGACCTGTACGAGGGTTGCCCGCAGACGCCGGGCCGCTGGCTCGTCATCGCCGAATACGCCGCGCCCAAGACCATCGACCCCGCGCTGGCCCAGGCCCGCATGCTCGACATCTTGGCCATCGCGCCGCGCATCCTTGATGTTCCGGCCGAGCATGTGCACGCCAAGGCCCGCATGCGTTCGCGTGGCGGCTCGCAGTACGGCAAGCAGGGCGCCGGCAAGGGCGGATCGGGCGAGCGCG
The DNA here is from genome assembly GCA_902491915.1 of uncultured Collinsella sp. Classification (GTDB taxonomy): domain Bacteria; phylum Actinomycetota; class Coriobacteriia; order Coriobacteriales; family Coriobacteriaceae; genus Collinsella. Next base: position 7,838 of record CABUJL010000014.1, on the reverse strand, counting down.
CCAACATCGCGCGCCGGCGTCTGCCGCTCATCGAAGAAGGCGGGCTCACCTTTGCCGTCAACTTTGACGACTACCTGGATGTGGGCATCTTCCTGGATCATCGCGTCACGCGCAACCTGGTGCGCGAGCACGCCAAGCAGGCGCGCCGCTTCCTCAACCTGTTTGCCTACACCGGCACTGCCACCTGCTACGCGGCCGACGGCGGCGTCGAGGAAACCGTGACAGTCGACCTTTCCAACACCTACCTGGACTGGGCCGAGCGCAATATGCGCCAGAACGGCTTTGTTGGTCCGCAGCATCATTTTGTGCGCGACGACGTGCTCGCCTGGATTCGCGACCAGCGCCAGACGCGCAACCGCTGGGACTTGATCTTTGTCGACCCGCCCACGTTCTCGAACTCGTCCAAGATGGGCCGCCGCACCTGGGATGTCCAGCGCGACCATGTTGAGCTTTTGGCCGGCGTATCTCGCCTGCTTGCACAGGGCGGACATGCCATCTTTAGCTGCAACCTGCGCGGCTTCCGCCCCGAAACGCGCAAGCTCGCGCGCGCGGGCGTCGTGCTGGAGGACATTACGGCACAGACCATCCCCGAGGACTTCGCGCGCAACCAGAAGGTGCACCACTGCTATATCGTGCGCCGACTGCCCATCGAGGACGCCATGGCCGAGGTCGGCTTTAGCGCCGAGGAGATTGCCGAGCGAACCGAGGAGCTGCGCAACCCCGAGGCGCGCAAGCCTCGTGCAGCAGCGCCCGCGCCCACGCAGGCCGGCAACGGCAAGTCCAAAAAGAAGAAGTTCTACGCCAGCAAGCCCAAGGGCAAATAACAAAGTTGCGGTGGAATACGGACTGTTTTGCCTGGAATTAGGCAAATTTAGACCGTATTTCACCGCAACTCATATTGGGATGGTGGTTGGCGATCTAGCCTTGGGCGACCAATCGGTAACCGATGCCCACGTGTGTTTGGATATAGCGCGGGTGCGCGGGGTCGGACTCGATCTTCTTGCGCAGCGTGCCCATAAAGACGCGCAGGCTCGCCAGGTCGCTCTTAGTTGCCGTGCCCCAAATCTCGTGCAGGATAAACTGGTGCGTTAGTACCTTGTCGGCGTTATGTGCCAGCAGGCACAAGAGCTTGTACTCAATCGGCGTCAGATGCAGCTCCTCGCCATCCATCGTGGCAATGCCGGCATCAAAGTCGATATGCAGCTCACCGGTATCGAACGAGCCCTCGGAGGCAACACCACCCGTTTGCGCATACGAAAGGCGCCTGAGCGTCGTGCGAATGCGTGCAAGCAGTTCCTCGACCGAAAACGGCTTGGTCAGGTAGTCATCGGCGCCGGCATCGAGCGCGCGAATCTTGTCCGCGTCCTCGCTGCGCGCCGAGACCACGATGATCGGCATGCCCGACCATGCGCGCACCGACTCCACCACCTTGACGCCGTCCATATCGGGCAGGCCCAGATCGAGCAGCACGATGCTCGGTGCCTGCGATGAGGCGGCGGCGATGGCGGCATGGGCGGTCTCCACGGCCATATGACGCAAGCCGTGCGCCTCGAGCGCGGCAACAATAAGGTTGCGGACGGCGGGATCGTCCTCAACGACCAAGATGAGCGGTTTTACGGCAGAGTTCGGCACAGCGCTACTCCTTATCAAACGAAACGTCGGCGACGGGAAGCTCAATCGTAAAGACCGAGCCGTGCGGGTCCGCCGCGGCAACCTCTATGCTACCGCCATGCGCCAGCGCAATGGAGCGGCAGAGCGAAAGACCCAGGCCCACGCTGCGATGGCTGTCGGCAAGACCGTGGTTGGCGGTGTAGAACGACTCAAAGATTCGCTCGCGGTCCTCGGGCGCAATGCCCGGGCCGTCATCGGCCACCGAGCACGCCACGCGTCCATCGTCGACGCTAATCGAAATCATGATATGCGAGCCTGCGGGCGTATAGGTGATGGCGTTGTTCACCAGATTGACCACCAGCTGCACCATCAGGCGCGCATCGACGTTGACGAGCGCCGGCTCATCGCACGCCACCACCTTAAGGTCGTGCTCGCGCACGGCAGGGTTCACGTGGCGCAGCGCCTCCTCCACGATATCGTCCATGAGCTCGAGCGTGGTCGACAGGCGCATACCGCCGCCCTCGAGCTTGGTGATGGCGAGCAGGTTCTCGACGGTGGCGTTGAGCCATTGCGCATCCGAGCGAATGGACAGGAGCAGGCCGCGGCGCGTCTGGGCGTCGAGCACGGCGGTGCCGGTCGAGCCCTGGTCGAGCAGCACATCGGCATTGCCCGAAATACTGGTGAGCGGCGTGCGCAGGTCATGCGAGATGGAGCGCAGCAGGTTGGCGCGCAGCTGCTCATTTTTGGCAAGCACCGCCGCCTCCTCGCGGGCCTCCATGGCGCGGGCGCGATCGAGCGCCAGCTCGCCTTCGCTCACGATGGCATCGGCAAGTGTCCGCTCCTCATGCGTCAGCACGTCGGGCTCGGCAACGATAGCCAGCACGCCCACCACCGAGGCGGGATCGCCCGAGCGCGCGAAGCCGTCGCCTGTGCGAACCGTCAGGTAGATGCCATAAAACGCCGAGCCGCCAAACGTGGCGTCGAGCGGCGTTCCCACATAGGCGGACGCCGAGAGCCGAGGCGGCATCTGCGGCGCCAGTTCGTGCACCGGTGCGGCATCGCCCACGGCCGTGTAAGTCGCGCGCGGCAGCAGGTCATCGCCCTCGGCGTCGGCGCTGTACCACACGACAGGGCAGCCCGAAAGACGCGCCAGCTGCGTGGCCATGGCGTGAACGATCTGATGCTGATCGGCGCACCGCTGCAGCATGCGGTTGGTCTCGAGCACCATATGCGTGCGGCGGTCGCTGGCGGCAGCCTGTGCCAAGGCGCGGCGCAGGGCCAACGCAATCGAACTCGACACAAGCGAGACCACGAACATGATGAAGAACATGCCGGGATAGCCGCGGTCGATAAGCGACAGCGAGTAGCGCGGGTCGACAAACAAGAAGTTGTAGAGCGCCACGGCGGCAGCCGAGCTCAGCAAGCAATACAGGCGACTCCAGGTAAAGAATGCGCACAGCTGAACGGCAAACACATAGACGATCATGATGCTCGGCGCGAGACCCGGATGGTCGAGCAGCGCGCCCACAATCGTCGCCGCGACCAGCAGCCCCACCGATACGCAGGCGTCATACAGAGGAGTGCGGCGCGCCAGCGTTGTGCGCCGCCACCAAAAGTTATCGGCAATATCGCCGTCCGTACGGACGTCCATCAGCGCCCCGCTCCTCTCTCAAAAACAAAAACCACCACAAAGGGACAGGCACCTTTGTGGTGGTTTCCCTTGTGGTGGTTCCAAGTGTATAGCCTTTGCAGCCGGCGGTCGCTAGACAAACAGCACGTGCGCGAGCAGGGCACACACGCACACCGCTCCAAATACCAGTGCCACGATCGAAATTACGCGATCGGCCATATCCATGTTGGCACGGTTCGTCAAAAACCGATCTTCGGCGGCGTCGGCGCGTGCCTCACGTACCAGCTCGGCAACCACCTCGCGGCCATCAAGCATCTTTGCATCCATGTTTGCCTCCCCGGTCTCAATCTTGTCCATCGAAAACCAACTCCGTGCAACCCGTCGGCGCCTACGGCCGCTCGTTGGGGGCCAGGCGCTGCATCTTGTTCACGGCCTTGAACTTGGTGAACAGCGGCACGTACTCAAAGCTCACGTTGGAGTTCTCCAGGCCGTACCAGCGTGCAGGCGTGCCGGCGGCGCGGCGGATGATGTACTTGAGCGTGATGGCCGTACGCTCGCTCGGCTCCACATCGCTTTCGGGCGCCAGAAGCTTACGGATCAGGACGAACTTGAACGTACCGATGTTGCCCGGATCCTTGTAGACCGAGTAGTCATGCGTCTGCGCCGGCAGCTCGCCGGTGGCAGCCAGGTCCTGAACGACCTGACGCAGATAGGCATTGACGCGCTGGTTGATCTTGTAGCCCAGGTACAGATGCACGCGGAACACGTAGTCGGTGCCGAACGTCTCGACCGAATAGGCAAAGGTATGCGGCTCGTCCATGGTCTCGACATTCACGAACCACCAGGCGCGAGCGCGCTTGGGATGCTTGTCCAAAATCGAGTAGACGATGTCGCGGTCGATGTAGTCGGTATGGGTGTCCTTGGTCAGGTACACGACGTTGTCGCTCATGCGCTCGTAACGGTCGTCGTCGCGCAGGCGCTTGAGCTGCGGCAGGTAGCTGCGCAGCGGCAGCAGCGTAAACTGGCGCTGCTCAACAGCCGTACCGTTGTACCAGCACACCATGATGCCCATGATGAGCGCGGCCATGAGGATGGTGAAGTAGCCGCCGTGGAAGAACTTGGTAAGTGAGCTCACGAAGAAGAAGCCTTCGAGCAAAAGGAAGAAGGCCGCGAAGATCCACGGAGCAACCTTGAGCTTGCGCTCCTCGTGCAGGTAGAAGAAGAGCAGCAGCGTGGTGCACATCATAGTCAGCGTAATGGCAAGGCCGTAGGCGGCTTCCATATGCGCCGAGTTCTGGAACAGCAGCACCACGATGACGCAGCCGACAAGCATGACGTTGTTGACCATGGGGATGTAGAGCTGGCCCTTGGTCTCGGCAGGGTAGAAGACCTGCATGTGCGGCATGAGGTCCAGACGGCTGGCCTCGGACACCAGCGAGAATGCGCCGGTGATGAGCGCCTGCGAGGCAATGATGGCCGCGACGGTGGAAAGGCCGACGGCAAACGGGCGCAGGCCCGGGGCGAGCATCTGGTAGAACGGGTTGAGGTCGGCAATGCCCATGAGCTCGGGGTTGGCAGCGTTGTTCATAAGCCAAGCGCCCTGGCCCATATAGGAAAGCAGCAGGCAGCACTTAACGAACGGCCAGGTAGCGTAGATGTTGCCGCGGCCGACGTGGCCCATGTCGGAGTAGAGCGCCTCGGCACCGGTGGTGGCGAGGAAGCAGCTGCCCAGAATCATGATGCCCGCGTGGTTGTTGGGGCTCAGCAAAAAGGCGATGCCGCGCACCGGGTTGAGGCACAGCAGCACGGCGGGGTGCTGGAAGACAAAGAACAGACCCGTGCCGCCCAGGAACAGGAACCACAGCGTCATGATGGGGCCAAAGGCGTGACCGATCTTGGCCGTACCGATGCGCTGTACCAAGAAGAGCACGATGATGATGGCGAGCGTAATGGCGACGACGCGGCCTTGGTCATCGCCCAGCACGGCATGGACCGCCGGGATGGTGCGCAGGCCCTCGATGGCCGTGGTAACGGTAACGGCCGGCGTGAGGATGCCGTCGGCGAGCAGCGCGGCGCCACCTAGCATGGCGGGGATGATAAGCCACTTGCCACAGCGCTTGACCAGACTGTACAGGGCAAAGATACCGCCCTCGCCATGGTTATCGGCGCGCAGCGAGATGAGCACATACTTGATGGTGGTCAGCAACGTGACCGTCCACACGACAAGGGAGAGCGCGCCGAGCACGAACTCCTCCGTGACGCTTCCGATGCCGCCGTTGCCGGCAACGAGCGCCTTGGTTACATACATAGGGCTGGTGCCGATATCGCCGTACACCACGCCCAGCGTGACGAGCATCGCCGAGATGCTCACAGGAATCGCAGCGTGCGAAGCTGCCTCCTTGGCCTTTTGTTCCATAAGCCGGTTTCCTCCCAACTTTAATGTTCGAAGGAATTATAGGTAATCGGCCCATGTTTGAATGGCACTGTTTTCCCAGCTAGATAAACATTTATACGGCCTTTAAGCCACCTCGGCGATATGGAATGTGACAAAGGGACTGTCTCTTTGTCGCATCCGTCATTTTCCGAGCCAATTTTTGAACCACCACTCCATGGAGCGGCTCATCTCGGCCATAAAGGGACTCGTGTGCTTGCGGGTATAGATGTCCACGACGCGCTCCCCCACCACGCGGGCATGCGGACGGAACATCGCGTCCATCTCGGCCACCTGCGCGTCCATGGTCGCGGCATCGGCGCGGCAGTAGCGCTCCTCGTGCACCAGGTTCACCACGGGATGCGCAATGGCCGGACGCTCCTTACGGGGCGTGCCGATGATGAGCATCGACAGCGGCATGGTATAGGGCGGCAAGTCCAGCAGCCCGGCAACTTCCTCGGCATTCTCGATAACATCGCCGATGTAGCAGCTCCCCAGCCCCAGGGCCTCGGCGGCGACCACGGCGTTTTGCGCGGCGATCACGGCGTCCTGGGCCGCGATGGCAAAGTCGCCCAAACCCGGCGCGCGGCGGGGCGCCTTACCCGTGCGCTCGACAAACTCGGGCTCAAAGCAGCCCACGTGCTCAAACAGATCGATCCACTTGGCATAATCGACCACAAATATTAGTGCCCAGGGCGCCTTGGCGATCATGGGCTGGTGGTCGCACAGGTCGGCCAGACGATCCAGCGTAGCCTGCTCGCGAATGCTCACGATGGAATACATCATCATGGCGCCTGCCGACGGCGCACGGCTCGCCGCATGCAGAATCGCCGCCCGCCGCTCGTCGGTCACCGCCACGGGACGATCGTCGTCATCACGCGCGAAGGCACGCGTGGAGGAACGGTGCTCCAACGTGTCCAGCACCGCATTGCCCGTGGTCTCGACCGGATAGCCACACGTATCCACAGCCTTGGTGCAAACCTGCTCGTTCATCGCCTCATCCTCGCTAATTCTTTAAGAAGCCTTTACGTTTCCGTGTAATTCCCGTCCATTATCGCGCAGGTCGCCACTACATTGAGCCACACCGCCGCACATGCGCGTTAATATGGCTGGTTGTTGTGCGCAGCCCGCAAATGCAGCGCATATTTAGGTAACAATCGGGTAAACCCCCGCTTTCGTAGGTTTTAAGTTTGTGAGGAGTCTCAGCATGTTCGCTGCCGCCATCTCGCTCGTCGGTCTTGCGGCGACCGTCTACCTTGTTTTGCGCGAGGCCAAGACCATTCGCGCTCAGTCGGGCACCGTTGCCAAAAGCGCTCTTGGGTGGAGCGTCGCCTTCGGCCTGTTCCAGCTCTTTTTGACCATTTGGGGCGCCATTGGCCTCGTCGCCCAAAACGAGCCGCTCGCCTTTGTGATGCTCATCCTGACCAATGCCATCCTCACCGGCTGCGCTTGGGCCAGTATCGCCCGCGACCGCATCGCCCCGCGCGTCTTTGCGTTCGCCTCGGCCGATGCGCCCACCCCCACCGGCAAGCTCGCTCGTTTGCGCGGCGCCTTTGTGGGCAAACCGCTCGTCGCCGCCGTCCTGTGCCTGCTGCTCGCCGGCGTCTTTGCGCTGCTGGGCATGGAGGTCTCGTCCAACCACGACTTTACCTGGGTCTACCCCCTGTGCATCCTGCTCGAGTGGGCCATCATCACCACGCTCATGGTCGGCCTGTTCTTCCTGTTCCAGCGCCACGGCGCAGCTCCCGCGGTCCTGGCCTTTGCCCTCTTTGTCCTGGGCATTGCCGAGTTCTTCGTCATCACGTTTAAATCCATGCCCATCCAGCCGGGCGACCTTTCGGCCATCTCCACCGCCGCCGCGGTCGCCGGCACCGGCTACACCTTCTCCATCTCGCTGTTCTGCGTGCTGTCCATGGGCTTTACCGCCATCGCTATGCTGCTGTGCGAGTACGCCGGCCTGGTGGCACCGCACCGTCAGAAGGGCGCCGCCAACGCCAAGCGCATGCTGCTCACCAATCTGCTCGTCGCCGTGCTGTGCCTGGGCGGCGTGACCGCGCACGTCACGCTCATCGACTACTACAACACCCTCGGCATCACCGTCTATACCTGGCGCCCGCTCGAGAGCTACTGGCGCGAGGGCTACCTGCCCGCCTTTATTAGTGCAGC
>CABUJL010000013.1 GCA_902491915.1 uncultured Collinsella sp. | reverse complement strand
AAACTTGGAGGGCGCATACCTTCCATCCATCATGCGCTCGATGAGACCCTCGAGTTCGAGCGACCCTAGGAGCTTGAGCACGCCGACGGCATCGAGCGAGACGAGTGCCGCGATGTCGTCGACCTTGAGCGGCGAGGCGATGAGCGCATGCATCACAGCCTGCTGCGTGGGGTCCAGATCGGCGATACCGGGTGCATCGGGACGCGAATAGCGCAAGGTGCCGTAGATTCGCGAGATGGCCATCTCGATAGACTCCTCGTCAATGATGCAGCAGGCCCCGTTGGCGATGAGGTAGTTGGTCCCGCGCGACTCGGGTGACAAAATGGAACCCGGTACCGCAAGCAGTTCGCGCCCCAGGTCCATGGCGGCCTCCGCCGTCGAGAACGTGCCCGAGGGCATGCCGGCCTCCGACACGAAGAGCGCCTGCGAAAGCGCGGCAATCACCCGGTTACGCCGCGGAAAGGCAAACTTACGCGGCCCCATACCCCAAGGCGAGATGGACACGACCGCGCCGCCCGTATCGAGCGTGCGCGCGATGAGCCCCGCACTCGAACGCGGGTAGACCACGTCGGCGCCCGTACCCAGCACCACGACGTGCTTGCCGCCGGCGTTGACCGCGGCCCAACCCGAGGCCTGGTCGCAGCCGACCGCACCGCCCGAGACCACCGTCCCCCCCGCCTCGACCGCGACTTTCGCGGCCAGCTCCGCCACGGCAAGGCCGTACGGCGAGGCCTTGCGAGCGCCGATGATGGAGAGCGCGGGCGTCGAAAGTGCGGCGGGATCGCCACGCACATAGAGCGTTTGGGGTACATCAGAGAGCTCCAAAACGGTATCTGGATACAACGCATCACCGGGATGCAGCTCAAAAGTCTCCTCGGGCATTACTGGTCCCTTCTCCCCTGGTACATCGCCGCCTCGAGCACGTGGTCTTGAGTTACCCGCTCACTTTCGGCGACATCGGCGATGGTGCGCGCGATACGCACCAGGCGCACGATGCCGCGCCCCGTGAGATGTGTGCGCTTCGACAGGCCAAGCACGCATTTCTCGGCGCCCTCGTCGAGCGCAAAGGTCGACACGACGCCGTCAATGGACCGTGACTCATCATCCTCGGCCTCGGCATCCGCATCGTCCATACGGGACTCGCGCCAGGCGCGAAAGGCGCGTCCACGCACCACGTAGTCGCGCAGCTCGGCCGAAGACATGCCCTCCGCGCCCTCGATAATCACCTGAGGATCGGGCCGGGTCACATCAATCATCATGTCGATACGGTCGGCTAAAGGACCGCGCAACTTGGACCGGTAGCGCTCGACCATCGAAGCCGAGCAGCGGCAGGGCACCTCACGATCACCCAAAAAACCGCAGGGGCAGGGATTGCTCGCGGCAAGCAGCTGAAAGCGCGACGGGAAGGTAAAAGCGCCGTCGACGCGCACAATCTTGACGTAGCCGCGCTCGATGGGCTGGCGAAGCGTCTGCAAAACGCCGGTGGGAAACTCGGCGAGCTCGTCCAAAAAGAGCACGCCGCCATGCGCCAAGCTGATCTCGCCCGGGTGCACCGGACGACCGCCGCCGATAAGGCCCGCAGTCGAGATGCTGTGGTGCGGGCTTCGAAACGGCCGATGACCTGCAAGCAGGCCATCGATGTTCTCACCCAAGACCGAATGGATGCACAACGCCTCCTGCTGATCCTCGACGGAAAGCTCAGGCAAGATCCCCGTCATGCGGCGCGCAAGCATGGTCTTGCCCGATCCCGGAGAGCCGATCATGAGTAAACCGAGCGCCGCAAGCGCCATGCCGCGCTTGGCAACCTCCTGCCCCAGCACGTCGGCATAGTCGAGCTCAGGTTCAAAAGTGGCCTCTAGCACTTCAGAATCCAGATAATGCCGCGCGGCATCGCCCATACCCTGGGCAAGCTGAGACAGGTGATCGATAAATCCGCAGTCCACACCCGCGAGCGGCACATGCTGGTCGGACCTGCCGGCGATAAAGGAGAGCCCCATGTCGCGTGCCAGCAGCTGAAACGCTACCTCGCCCTTGACTGGCAGCACCGTACCGTCCAGGCCAAGCTCGCCGGCGATAAGGCAGCGATCGAGGTTATCGCGGGGAATCTGCCCATCGGCAGCCAGCACGGCGATGGCTATCGGCAGGCGGATATCACCGGGCGCCAGGTTGACGGTAATGCCCGAGCGCGGAATCTCAAAGCCCGCCGAGCGCATGGCGCACCGAATACGCCCGCGCGACTCCATCACCTCCATGCTGGGGATGCCGAGCATCTGGATACCCGGAACGCCACCGGCAAGCGAGACCTCAACGGTGACGGGAATCGCCTCAACGCCGCGGATACAGGCCGCGTGAACGGCAAATGTCTCGTACGCCATCACGACACCTGCCAATCGAACGCGTTGTACTGGTGCTCGATCTCGGCAATATGCCCGCCGCGAATGGTGACGCCAACGGCATCGAAACGAATCGCCTTGAGCGGATAGTGCTCCATAAGGTAGCAGCTTGCGATGCGACGATACCGACGCTGTTTTTGGGCATCTACGGCTTCCTCCGGAAAGACCCGTGTGTTGCAGCCCACGGCGACACGTCTCGTCTTGACCTCAGCCATCACCACGACGTCGTCGAGTTCATCGAGCAGCACCAGGTCGGCCTCGCCCTCGGCACAACGATAGCCCTGCTCGAGCAAGGTGTAGCCGCGTTCGCTAAAGTAATCGATGGTAATCAGCTCACCCAGCATACCGAGCTCGCGGGGACTGAGTGCCTTGATAAACTCGGGCGTGATCGCCCCGCAGTCGAGCTCGCCGTCTTCCCAACGTTCCTTGAGCTGCTGCGTCTTGCTCTTTTTGCTTGCGGCACACATGGGGTCTCCTTTCCCGCACACTGCATTGCCCCGATGATGAGGGCACCTTTCATGCGGGTAAGTACCGGAAGCAGACCAAAAGCTGACCAAATGCCGACAAAAAACGGGCCGTGCGCAACAATCGCGTCGCACTCGGCCCGCTACCAGCTGGTTTATAAAACTCCAGAAGTCCCTGTCTTCACAATTGACCTAGAAAAGCCGCTCGGTCTGCAAAAAGTTTCCGCAAAAGCTCACGCGGTGCAGCGGACAAAGTCCGTGTTTGCGAATGGCCTCGATGTGCTCGGGACTCGCATAGCCCTTCGACTCCGCCAGATGGTACTCGGGATACTCGGCATCGTACTCGACCATCATCTCGTCACGCGTGACCTTGGCCATGATGGACGCCGCGGCGATACAGGCGATCTTGGCGTCGCCCTTGACCACGTCGCGCTCGTTAGGAACGGCGCCCAACGGGTTGCCATCCATAAGCACGCAATCCGGCTCAAGGCCCGTATCGGCCACGGCACCCGCGACAGCGGCACGAATGGCACGCGCCATGCCCATATCATCGATAGCCTCCGGCGCGATATGGCAAAAACCGATGGCCGTCGCCACCTCGGCGATTTTTACGGCCAGTAACTCGCGACGGGCAGGCGTCAGCTTTTTGGAATCGTTGATGCCCCAGACGCGCGGCTCCATAGGCAGGCACACGGCACACACTGTCAGAGGACCGGCAACCGAACCGCGCCCGACCTCATCCACGCCCACGACAACGCCGTCGCCACCCAGCTCGTGCATCAGCTCATACATGCCATTGACGCGCTCGCGCTCGGTGAGCTCCTTGGCATGACGCTTCATGGCGCGTTCGCAGGCTTTGATGACCTGCTGGCGCGGGTCCTCGCGATAATGCTCGACCAGGGCGGGAATCTCCTCAAACGTGGCACTCGCCAGCTCGCCGGCCACCTGGGACGCCGAAACCGAGCTTGTCATGTTGGCCATACCGGGGCCTCCTTGCATGCAAATCAGTAAAAAGAAGGGCCACCCGAAGGTGACCCTTTTGTCCAAATGAGCGGACAGACGCTGCGATCGTCTTAGCGCTTCTCGGGAATACGAGCAGCCTTGCCCACCTTGTCGCGGAGGTAGTACAGCTTGGCGCGACGGACGCGACCATGACGGACAACCTCGAGCTTGCCGATCTTGGGGCTGTGAAGCGGGAAGGTACGCTCGACACCGACACCGAAGGAAATCTTGCGGACGGTGAAGGTCTCGCGGGAACCGGCACCAGCCATGCGGATGACGTCGCCCTGGAAGACCTGGATGCGCTCGCGGTCGCCTTCCTTAATGCGGTAGTGGACCTTGACGTTGTCGCCAACGCGAACCTGCGGGATGTCCTCGCGGATCTGCTGGCGCTCGATTGCGCGGATGTAATCCATGTGCAATTCCTTACTCTTCTAGAGGTGCCGTACCACCTTGGCCGGCACGTAGTTGAACAAACGTATCTGAGTATACACGCGCGGGTTTCTGCTGCAAGAACAATTTTTTACGCAGACAAAAAGACAAAACCCGCACATGACAACCGCCCGCCTCACGAATGAGACGGGCGGCAGGAAGGGGGCTACGCTAGGCGTCTCAACGCAAAACGTTAGGCGGAACGCTTGGCCTCGAGCTTGGCCTGGGCGGCAGCCAAGCGCGCGAGGGGCACGCGATAGGGCGAGCAGGACACGTAGTCCACGTCGGCCACGTTAAACAGGCCCTTAATGGACTTGGGATCGCCTCCGTGCTCGCCGCACACGCCAAAGTGCATGTCGGGATTGGCGGCGCGGCCCTTCTCGACGGCCATGCGCACCAGCTCGAGCACCGCCGTGTCGATGGTCTCGAAGGGGTTGTCCTTCAGGATCTTCTTGTGCAGGTACAGCGGGATGAACTTGGCCTCGGCGTCGTCGCGCGAGAAGCCGAAGGTCGTCTGGGTAAGGTCGTTGGTGCCGAAGCAGAAGAAGTCGGCATGGTGGGCGATCTCGTCGGCGACCATGCAAGCGCGCGGCAGCTCGAGCATCGTGCCCACGGGAATGTTGAGCTCGACGCCCTCCTCGGCGGAAACCTCGGCGATCACGCGCTCGATGACCTCGCGGGTCTGAACGTGCTCGGCCGTGATGGAGACGAGCGGAACCATGATCTCGGGGTGCGGGTCGACGCCCTCCTTGATAAGGCGGGCAGCAGCCGTGGCGACGGCGCGAACCTGCATGAGCGGCAGGTCCCCAAAGACGACGGACAGACGCACGCCGCGCAGGCCGAGCATCGGGTTGGACTCGACCATGCCGTCGATGCGACGTAGGCGGGCACGCAGGGCGGCAAGCTCCTTCTCGCTGGCGCCAGCGGCTTCCTTCTTGGTGATGGCGACCTCGAGCTCACGAGGATTATCCAAGAATTCATGCAGCGGCGGATCGAGCAGGCGAACGACCACATCGCGACCGGACATGGTCCTGAACATCGCCAGGAAGTCCTCAGTCTGGACCTTGAGCAGATCGGCGAGGGCCTGCTGCTTCACAGCCTCGTCGTCGGACAAGATGAAGCTCTGGATGATGTTCTTACGGTCGCCAAGGAACATGTGCTCAGTGCGGCACAGGCCAATAGCCTCGGCGCCAAACTCGAGTGCGAGCGCGGCATCCTCGGGGTTGTCGGCGTTGACGCGCACATGGTTGGCGTGGCCACAGGTCTCGTCCAGGCGAATCTCGTCGGCCCAGGACAGGATGGTGTCCAGATCGCCGGTGAGCTCGGCGGAGACCAGGTCAACGGGACCGTCAACGACGATACCCTGGGTGCCGTCGATAGAGATGATGTCGCCCTCGTGTAGCACACGGTCGCTGCCCTCGATGCGCACGATCTTCTCGGCGGCATCGATGTGGAAGCGCTCAACGCCGCAGACGCAGGGCGTACCCATGCCGCGGGCGATAACGGCGGCATGGCTCGTCTTGCCACCGTGGCTGGTCAGGATGCCCTCGGCGGCAACCATGCCCTTCAGGTCGTCGGGGTTGGTCTCCCAACGGACCAAGATAACCTTATGGCCCTCGTTCGCGCGCGCGACGGCGTCATCGCTCGAGAACACGACCTCGCCCACGGCGGCGCCGGGGCTGGCGTTGAGGCCACAAGCCAGAGCCTCGTACTTCTTGGAGGAATCGAACTGCGGGTGCAGGAGCTGGTCGAGCTGCGCGGGGTCGATACGGCTCACGGCCTCCTCGCGGGTGATGAGGCCCTCCTCGACCATCTCGATGGCAATGCGCAGGGCGGCGGTGGCGGTACGCTTGCCCACACGGGTCTGGAGCATCCAGAGCTTGCCCTGCTCGATGGTGAACTCGATATCGCACATATCGCGGTAGTGATCCTCGAGCGTCAGGAACACGCGCTCGAGCTCCTCGCCTGCGGACTCAAGACCCGAGGTGGTCTTGAGGTCGGCGATGGGCTCAGTGTTGCGGATGCCGGCGACGACGTCCTCGCCCTGGGCGTTGACCAGAAAGTCGCCGTAGAATTCCTTAGTGCCATCGGCCGGGTTGCGCGTGAAGGCGACGCCAGTCGCGGATGTCTCGCCCTTGTTACCAAAAGCCATGGCCTGAACGTTGACGGCGGTACCGAGCTCGTCGGAGATACCATGCTGCTTGCGATAGATGCAGGCACGCTCGTTCATCCAGCTGCCAAAGACAGCCTGAATGGCAAGGCGCAGCTGGAGCCCCGGATCATGTGGGAAGACAGGCTTACCGTCGGCGACCTCGAGCTCGGGATACAGGGTGGCCTCGACGTTATCGGAGAAGATACCCTTGAACGTCTCGACGAGCTCCTGCAGATCCTCGGCCGAAAGCTCGGAATCGACGCGAACGCCGGCGACCAGACGGGCCTGGGTCAGGGCATTCTCGAACAGATCGGCATCGACGCCCATGACGACGTTGGAGAACATCTGGATAAAGCGACGATAGCTGTCCCACGCGAAACGCGGATTTTGCGTTTGGACGATAAGGCCCTGGACGGAATCGTCGTTGAGACCAAGGTTGAGAACAGTGTCCATCATGCCCGGCATGGAGAACGGAGCGCCCGAGCGCACCGATACGAGCAGCGGGTCGTTGGCGTCACCGAGCCTCTTGCCGCAGCGAGCCTCGAGGTCTGCCTCGGCGGCAACGATCTCATCGAGTGCGCCATCAGGCCACACGTTGCCGGCACCGGAGTACTCGACGCAGGTTTGGCAGGTAATGGTAAAGCCGCCGGGAACCGGCAGGCCGATACGGCTCATCTCGGCAAGGTTCGCGCCCTTGCCGCCAAGCACAAAGTTCATGGACTTGTCGCCCTCAGTCACACAAGTGCCCTGGGCGTCGGTCCCAAAACGGTAAACCCTCTTGCAATCGCTCACGATACTTCCCCTTCCATGCGCTCTCGCGCACGACCGTGGTAACGAATCGACCCGCCGGATGCGGACCGTGAGGGAACTATACGGCGGGTTTTATGCCGACATGAGAAGATGATGCGCGGTTTGGTAAACGAGCTAAAACTAGCGGTAAACGGTAGGTAAAGGTGGTTACCTTATGAAGGTACCACCAAAGGAAATTGCAGGTCAGATGCAAGAAATACTGCTAAATCGCTTTATCATAAGTAGCTAATTTGGGACGGGGCTTTTTTAGCTGCCCCCGCAGGCAATCGGCCAAAGAGCTCGCGACCTCAGCCGGGGTAGCTAAAAAAGCCCCGTCCCAAATTAGCTACTTTTGTTGGGCGCGGCGGGCGGCACGGCGGGCTCTTGCCTCTTGAATCTCTTCGAGGTGAGCGATGATCTCGGAGGCGCTCTCCTCGATTGCCTTGCCGTCGGTGCGCACCACAAAGCAACCCAGACGTTTCATGAGGGCACGAGCCTCCTCGAGCTCGCCGCGCACGCTCTCGGGCTCGGCATAAGAGCCGGCGACGGCACGGGCGTAATCATCACCCAGGCGGCTATCGCGGATCTCGGAAATCACGTCAACGGTCGAAATCAGACCGAACAGCCGCATCGGGTCGACCTCGTAAATCGACTTCGGCGGCTCAATACCATGTGCCAGCGGAACATTGGGGACTTTATAGCCCTGATAGGCCAAATACATCGAAAGGGGCGTCTTGGAAGTGCGCGATACGCCCAGCAGCACGATATCGGCACCCGACAGATCGTCGCAACCGCGCCCGTCATCGTGCTCAACGAAATACTCCATAGCCTCGATGCGATGGAAATAGCGATCGTCGGTCTTATGAATCACGCCCGCAACGCCCTTGGGCGCAACGCCGATAAGCGACGAAAGCACGGCGAGTGTCGGGCCGATCAAGTCGACCGAGCGGATATGCAGCATGCCCAGGTAGTCGAGCACGCGAGCGCGCAGCGCCGGGTCGACGATGGTGTGGAACACAGCGATATCGCGATGGCCGGCATCGACGCGCGGTTCCACAAACGACTTGACCTGCTCCACCGAGGTCACCTTAGGCAAGCGCAAAACACGAAAAGCCCCTTCATCAAATTGCCCGGACGCCGCAAGCACCACCTCACAAGCGGTATCACCGAGCGAGTCGGAGATAACGATAACGGTGGGACGAGCGGTGACCGGGCAATCCATGCGGGGCTCCTTTTGCGCTTACGCGCAGGCTAGCTTACTTTTTGCGGGCAAGCTCACCGATGTTGGCGATGCCGGAGAACACGGCCTCGAAGCGGTTGAGCAGCTTAAGGCGATTATCGCGAAGCTGCTCGTCCTTGTCCATGACCATAACCTCGTCGAAGAAGCGGTCGATGGGTGCACGCAGAGCGGCGAGCGCGGCAAATGCGGCCGGGTAGTCCTCGGCAGCAAGGGCGGCATCGACAGCGGTCTGGGCAGCCTCGGAGGCATCGGCGAGCGCAAGCTCGGCCTCGCCCATCAGGCTGCGGTCGTACTCCGCGCCCAGCTCGGGCTTGGAGATATGCGCGGCGCGGGCATAGGCGGTAGCCAGGTTGTCAAAGGTCTCGGCATCGTTCTTACGGGCCTCGTCGAGGGCGGCGCAGCGGGCAAAGAAGACCGACGGCGCGATGATGTGCACCGCGGAGACGGCGGCAACGGTATCGGCCGGAATCTTCTCATCGCGGGCCATGCTCACCAGACGGCCGTGGAAGAAGTCACGAACCTGCCGGGCGACCTCGGTGGCGTCGAACTCAATGCCCTGCTCGCTATAGAGCTCAAGGGCAAAGTCGATAAGCGACGTGGGATCGATCGGCAGACGGTCGCGCAGGATGTTGATGATGCCGATGGCGGGACGACGCAGCGCGGAGGGGGCCGAAGAGCCGGTCGGAGGCTCTCCGATGGCAAAGATACCGGCGATGGTATCGAGCTTGTCGGCGCAGGCCACGATGCAGCCAGCGGTGCCCTCGGGCAACTCGTCACCGGCAAAGCGGGGGCGATAGTGATCGCGGATGGCATGGGCGACCTCGTCGTTCTCCCCCATCGCGGTCGCGTAATAACCGCCCATCACGCCCTGTTGGCTTGTAAACTCGACGACGGCGTTAGACACCAGGTCGGCCTTGCACAGGTGCGCGGCACGGCCGGCGTCGGCTGCCAGGTGAGCACCCAGGTGTGCCTCGCGGGCAATCGCAAGCGCAAGCTGCTCAATGCGCTCGGACTTGGCAAGCACGCTGCCGAGCTTCTCCTGGAAGGCGACCTTGGCCAGGCGCTCACGGAACTCGTCGAGGGAGATCTTCAGGTCCTCCTCGTAGAAGAACTTGGCGTCGTCCAGACGGGCACGCACGACGCGCTCGTTGCCGTCGATCACGCGCTCGGCGTTCTCGGGCTTGCTGTTGGAGACGACCACGAACTCACGCGTCAGTTTGCCTTCGCCGTCATAGATCGGGAAGTAGCGCTGATTGGTGAGCATGGACTCGCAGATAATCTCGTGCGGGACCTTGAGGAACTCCTCATCGAAGGTACCGACGAGCACCGTCGGCCACTCGCAGAGGTTGATGACCTCCTCAAAGACCTTCTTGGGCGTATCGACGTGGCAGCCGGGGCGTGCAGCCTCGACCTCGGCGATACCGGCAAGGATGGCCTCGCGACGGCGCTCGGCAGAAAGCACACCGGCGTCCTCGAGTACCTGCTCGTAAACAGCGGGGCTGGCGACCGCATGGTCACCGGGGCCGAGCACGCGATGACCACGCGTGGTGTTGCCACTCGTCACGTCGGCAAACGACACGGGCACAACGTCCTCGCCCAGAAGGCAGCAGATCCAACGGACCGGACGAACAAAGGTCGCGTGCTCGTGGCCCCAGCGCTGAGAGCGGTAGTTGGGCCACTGCAGGCCGGCGATGGTCTTCTCGCACAGAGCGGTCAAAATCGGCGTAGCCGGTGCGGAAGGAATATTCTTCTCGGCAAAGACGTACTCGCGGCCGTCGGTGTCCTCGCGACGGATCAGATCCTCGGCAGCCACACCGCACTTGCGGGCAAAGCCCTGGGCGGCCTTGGTGGCGTTACCGTCAGCGTCGAACGCGATGTTTGCCGCGGGGCCGCGCTTGACCTCGTGGACCTCGTCGGTCGCAGTGGCGACATTGGCCACGAGCGCAGCCAGGCGACGCGGGCTCGAAATCACACGGACCTCGCCGTGGGCCAGGCCGGCATCGTCCAAACCCTTGGCAATCATGGTGCCAAGCTGCTTGACGGCATTGTTCAGCGGCGCGGAGGGCATCTCCTCCGTACCGATCTCAAACAGGAAATCCTTAGCGTCTGCCATGGCTTACGCCACCTCGCCTTCCTGATCGGCATTCTCGTTGACTCCAGCGACCTCGGCCATGTAGGCCTCGCAGCACGCCTTGGCGACGGCGCGGACGCGCAGGATGTAGTTGGCGCGCTCGACCGCGGACAGGGCGCCACGGGCGTCGAGCAGGTTGAAGGCGTGGCTGCACTTCATGACGCAGTCGTACGCCGGCAGCGGAAGCTTGCGCTCCAGGCAGGAGTGGCACTCGGCCTCGTAGTCGTCAAACTTCTGACGCATCATCTCGACGTTGGCGACCTCAAAGTTGTAGGCGCTAAACTCGCGCTCGTTCTCCAAGAACACGTCGCCGTAGGTCATGGGCGTGCCGTCGGGCAGATAGCTCCACACCAGGTCGTAGACGGAGTTGACGCCCTGGGCGTACATGGCGATGCGCTCCAGACCGTAGGTGATCTCGACGGGCACGGGGTCGACCTCGATACCGCCCACCTGTTGGAAGTACGTGAACTGCGTAACCTCCATGCCGTTGAGCCAGACCTCCCAGCCAAGGCCCCAGGCGCCGAGCGTCGGGCTCTCCCAGTCGTCCTCGACAAAGCGGACGTCATGGTCGTTGGGGTCCAGGCCAATGGCGGCCAGCGAACCCAGGTAAAGCTCCTGGGCGTTGACCGGCGAGGGCTTGATGAGTACCTGGAACTGATAGTAGTGCTGCATGCGGTTGGGGTTCTCGCCATAGCGGCCGTCGGCGGGACGGCGGCAGGGCTGCGCATAGCAGGTGCGCCACTCGGCGGGACCGAGCGAGCGCAGCGTGGTCGCGGTATGGAAGGTACCGGCACCGACCTCGGAGTCATAGGGCTGCATAATGACGCAGCCCTGCTCGCCCCAGTACTGCTGGAGGCGCAGGATGATGTCTTGGAAGGAAAGCGATGAAGCGTTCATGCCTCTAATATCCCCTCGTCGAAACGATTACACGGTTAGGTACTGTACTATAGCGGTTTTTAATCGATAGCGCCGATACGGTTGAGCGGCCAGTAGCGCACAAGCGCAACGGCGATCAAGTCGGAGCGGTCGACCGGACCAAAGTAGCGGGAGTCAGCAGAGTTCTCGCGGTTGTCGCCCATCACCCACACACAGTCGTCAGGGACGGTGTAGGGATAGCTCACCTGAGCGCCGGGGGCTTGGACCGAAAGCGGCCAGCTCATGCCAGTCGTATAGTCCTCATCGAGCGCCTGGCCGTCAACGACGACCTTGCCGTCCTGCAGATCGACCGTCTGACCGGCCGTGGCGATGACGCGCTTTACCAGCACGTCATGCTCGGACGTGGCATCGGGGTTGTGGAACACCACGATATCGCCCTGTTTGACAGGCTGGCCGAGCTCAAGGCTCACCTTTTGCGCCAGGATCTGGTCTCCGATCTCGATCGTGGACTCCATGGAACCGGTAGGCACCACAAAGGGTTCGACCACAAACGAGCGAATCACGAAGGTGGCGATGAGTGCAATCGCAACGATTACGATCCACTCAAAGGCGCCCCTCAGGGCAGAATGCTGCGATGGAACCATTCTCACTCCTCGCTCTGCGAATACGAAGCGTCCAGGATCTCCTGCGCGTACGCGCGCTCCTCGGGCGTGAGCCGCGCCGTCTCGATAAGATCGGGACGCCAACGACAGGTACGCTCGATGGCGTTTTTGCGACGCCAGGCATCGACCTTGGCGTGGTCGCCGCTTACGAGCACTGGAGGCACGCCCTCGCCATTAAACTCGGCGGGGCGGGTGTACTGCGCGTACTCGAGCAGGCCACCGTCCTCGGCGGTCGAGAAGGACTCGTCCACGTTGCTCATCTCGTCGCCCAAGGCTCCGGGAATGAGCCGTACGACGGCATCGGCTACGACCATAGCGGGCAGCTCGCCGCCCGTGAGCACGTAGTCGCCGATCGACAGACGCTCATCGGCATACGCATATGCACGCTCATCGACGCCCTCGTAACGGCTGCACACAAACAGCAGGCGCTCGCTTTTGAGCAGGCGCTCGGCCACATGCTGCGTAAAGGGCTCGCCGCAGGGGGTGAAGAACACCACGGTGGGCCTGGGACCCTCGGAGCTGATGGCCTCAATTGCCTCGGCAATGGGCTCGACCTTCATGAGCATGCCCTGCCCACCGCCATACGGCTCGTCATCGACGGTGCGATGGCGGTCGTGCGTCCAGTCGCGCAGGTTATACGCCTTAAAATCAAAAAGGCCGGCCTTGCGGGCGCGGCCCAAAATCGACGTGGACATGACGGGCTCAAACATCTCCGGAAAGACCGAAAGGGTCTCAATCAGCATGCTGTCCTCCCTACTTGTCCATATCGATCAAGCCGTCCATAACGTGGACGGAAATTGTTCCTGTGTCGGGAAGATCGAGCACAACCTGCTCGATTACGGGAATCAGCACCTCGCCGTACCGATCGCCCTCGACAACCCAAACATCGTTGGCGGGCGTCGACATGATCTCGACAATCGTGCCGAGCGAACCAAAGCGCTCGTCGACTACCTCGCGACCCATGAGGTCGGTATAGGCGGCGTCGAGCGAATCGAGCTCGAAGTCGTCACGATTAGCCAGCACATAGCATCCGGGGATGCCCTCGGCGGCCGTCAAGTCGTCTATGCCCTCAAACGAGACCAGATCGCCATCGCCCGTATCGGTGACGGACACGACCGTGCAAAAACGGTCGCGCTTGAGCGCCGGCGGCGTCAAGGCGACACGCATACCCGGCTCCAATACAGAAGGAAGCCCCCGCAGCGGCTGCGCGAGGACCTCCCCCTTCCTTCCGTGCGGCTTGACCACACGGGCGATGTTTTTGTACTGGGACCTCAAGGTCCTAGCCCAGAACCTCTACCTCGACAGCAGTGTCGAGGCGAGCGGCCAGTGCACGGGCGAGCGTGCGAATGGCCTTGATGGTACGGCCACGACGGCCGATGACCTTAGCAACGTCATCCTCGGCAACCGAGACCTCAATCGTGGAGGCGTCGTCACCATCGATGACCTCAAGGCTCACGGAATCCGGGTCGTCGACGATCTGAACAACGAGATATTCGACGAGATCGGCGATGCGATCTGAGAGCATTGCCTCACCCTCGAGCTGTGCAGCGTCAACCTCAGGCACGATTTACTCCTCGGCGCCCTCAGCGGCCTCAGCGGCAGCCTTAGCGGCCTCGGCCTCTTTGGCGAGCTGCTTCTTGGACTTCTTGACGACGGTCTCGGTCTTCTCGCCCTCGTTGGCGGCCTTGACCAGAGCAGCGACGGCGTCGGTGAGCTGAGCGCCCTTGGACTGCCAGTCGGCGATCTTCTCGAGGTCGAGGTTGATGGTCTTGGGGGCGGTCATCGGGTTGTAGCGGCCAACCTCCTCGATGATACGACCGTCACGCGGGGCGCGGGAATCGGCGACGACGACACGGTAGTACGGACGCTTCTTAGCGCCGTGACGAGCAAGGCGAATCTTGACTGCCAAAGGAAACTCCTCCAACCAAGCAGCTTTAGGCTGCAACTACAAACAAACAGTTGAACATAATACGCCATCGACGCGGGCAGGTGAAGTCCGTGAGACCAACTTCTTCGGTGTAGTCGAGGGCAAATCCATATCTTAGACAAGAATTCGCGATTTGCAAGCACATCCACGCACCCCACATGAGCTGCGCGGTATACTCATGACATGGAAAGACGCGAACATACATACGGTTATGAGGATGCTGCGGGCGTCACGCCGCCGCCCTGGACGGGTCCGGCGGTGGGCCTGATGGACCTCGATGCATTTTTTGCGAGCGTGGAGATGCTCGATCATCCCGAGTGGCGCGGCAAGCCGCTCATTGTGGGCGGAGACGCCGATTCACGTGGTGTCGTATCGACCTGCTCCTACGAGGCACGTCGCTTTGGCGTGCATTCTGCCATGGCCTCGGCCGAGGCGCGGCGCCTGTGCCCGCAGGCCATTTGGACGCACGGACACTTTGATCGCTACCGTGAGGTGAGCGCACAGGTCATGGCGATCCTTGCCGATGAGACACCGCGCGTGGAGCGCGTGTCCATCGACGAGGCCTTTATCGATATTACGCCGGGCCGGTTTGCGCCCGAGGATCCGCTGCTGGTAGCGCGGCGCATAAGCGACCGCGTTGCGGCGCTGGGGGTGACGTGCTCCATCGGCGTTGGGTGCAACAAGACCGTGGCCAAAATCGCAAGCGAGCGCGACAAGCCGTTTGGTCTGACCATTGTGCGCCCCGGTACGGAGCAGCGGTTTTTGGCCGCGCTGCCCGTGTCCGCCATGAGCGGAATCGGGCGTTCGGCCGAGGAGCGACTGCGTCGCATGCGCATCTATACACTCGGCGAGCTTTCACGCACGCCAGAGTCCACCCTGGCTGCAATTTTTGGCGTGAATGGCGAGCGCATGCGTCAGCGTGCTTTGGGGCTCGAAGTATCCGAGGTCACCAGCCTGGATGACGAACGTGAAGTTAAATCGGTGAGCAATGAGCGCACCTTTGCGAAGGATTTGACTGAGCGTGGGGATATCGAGGCGGCGATTGCGCTGCTAGGCGAGTCGGTTGGGCGCCGCCTACGTCGTCAAGGGCTGACGGGCGGAACCGTAACGCTCAAGCTCAAGTATTCGTATGGCAGCGGACGCACGGCACAGCGCCGCTTGCCTCACCCCACCGACGACGAAAATATCTTTGTGGCCGTAGCGCTCGAGCTGCTCGACAATATCTGGCAAGAAGGCATGCACGTGCGTCTGGCGGGTATCGGCATGAGCGACTTCGACCATCAGGGCGGCATCCAGACCGACCTGTTCTGCGAAGTCGACGACCGCGGAGCCCAATCCAGCGACCGTCGCGACCTCTCAGTCGCCATCGACGCCGTCCGAGACAAATTCGGCGACACCGCCCTATCCTTCGGCCGCCAATCCCGCTTCTCCTCCCACTAAGTAGTCAATTTGGGACGGGGCTTTTTTAACTACTTTAGATTGTCAGGGTAGTACGGGGTAGCTAATTTGGGACGGGGCTATTTTAGCTACCCTTCAACTGGTAGCGAATTACCCGGGGCCGGAATATAACTCAACCGATTTATAGGGGTAGCTAAAATAGCCCCGTCCCAAATTAGCTACCCAACCCATACCTGACGCGGTCGCAACACAGACCTCGTCCTAAATGAGCTATTTTTAGACTTTGACCTTTTGTATGGTGCAGTGTCCAATGCCCGTAAGACGTACGATCTGTTTAATCGAAAAGCCCTCGCTCTTCAAAGTGCGAATGCAGGCATCGCGCGTCCCCTTTGGCAAAGCCTTGAGGTGATGAGGCTCGTACGGCTTAAGAAGCGCCTGCGCAAACTCCAGCGCATCTGTGTCGCTCACATGGACGCCGTCACGGAAGCAATAGCGGTTGGGCTCACCTGAGGTGCTAAAGGCAAAAAATCTCTGAGAGCCACCGAGTAACCCGAGAACGCAATCCGTTTTGCAGATACCCGGATATCCCATATACTCGCGAAAGCTACTCCATCGATACAGCGAAGCGGTCCCAATCCTCGCCTTCGCGGGATTGTCGTGAATGTATCTCACGCAGTTGAGTAGCTGATCATCATCGAGGATCGGCACGCTCTTAAATCGATCCTGGAAAACAGGGCCCTTCCTGCCTGTCTTTGAGTTGAAATACATAGCATACGCCGTCGTAATCGAATGCATGCAATCGCTCAGATGAACATGCTCGTCATCAAGCAGAAGATGAATATGGTTATCCATAAGGCACCACGCGATGACATCCACTTTAAACTTCTGGCATTTCGAAGCAATCAGCCGAATCAGATAGAGCCGATCTTCGTCATCCTCAAATATGAGTTGGTCGGCACATCCCTTTTGTACGACATGGTAAAAGCCATATACAGAGATTTCTCGCGCAGTCCGAGTCATACGCATCCCCTCCTCGACAGATAACAATTACGTTACCCGAGCCAGAGTAGAAAAAAACGTACTGGGAGCTATAAATCGCGATGTTCGGCGAACGGTAGGTAGTAGCTAAAAAAGCCCCGTCCCAAATTAGCTACTTTTGGGCAAAAAGAAAGCCGGGCAGGTGCGGAAAACCGCAACTGCCCGGCGAACGGTAAAGGGTAGTTAAAAAAGCCCCAGCCTAAGCAAAGCTCTAGAGGAGGTTGAGGGGGAGCTGGGGAGCGTCGCCCCAGAGCTTCTCGAGACGATAGAAGTCGCGTGCCTCGGGGGTGAAGACGTGGACGACGACCGAGCCGTAGTCCATGAGCATCCAGGTCTTCTGCTCGCGACCCTCGATGGAGAACGGGTGCTCACCGCAAGCCTCGGCGACCTTCTCCTCGATCTCATCAACGATAGAATCGACCTGACGGTTATTGGTACCGGTGGCGAGCACAAAGTAGTCGCACACGTCGGAGAGCTCGGTCAGATCGAGCACCTGCACGTCCTCGCCCTTCTTGTCGTAGGCGGCCTGCGCGGCGGCGCGGGCGACATCCTCGGCTGCGACACCGCTCGCGGACAGCGAAGCGGCGGTACGGTCGGACGTGGCAACGAAGCTCTTGTGCTCCACACCTTCAAGAATCTGCTCGTCGGTCATGGTCTCGTCGGCCATGGAATACCTCTTTCTAGACAGCCCGAGCTAGCGCAGCTGGGCGTAATGGTTGTAAATCGTAATAGCCGTGGGATAAAGATAGCGCCCGGACTGGATCACGTAGACCAGACCCTGCGCAAAACAGGAGAAGAACAACTCGTCAAGTGTCGACTCCCCAACCATCTTGCGCAGCGCGTGGGCATAATCACCATGGCGGTTGGGCTCGATGGCATCGGCCACAAAGACCACCATATCGAGCGGCGTCATGTCGCAGGCGCCCACGGTGTGACGGTCGACAGCCTGAAAGACCGCCGGCGACAGCTCGGGAAATAGCTGCGGAAGCTCATAGGCGGCGACCGGGCCATGCAAAAGCGGCGTCGCGGCAGACGGAGAGCCGGCAATCTTAATGCCGTAATGCAGAGCGCGCGTGACCAGCTCGTCGTCGGAGAGTACCTTGTCCCAGTCGTGAATCAGGCCGGCGGCGGCGGCATCAAAGCGGTCGACACCGTATACCTCGGCTAGGCGCAGCGCAGTCTCGGCAACCCCGAGCGAATGAACGTAGCGCTTGCGTTTATCCTTCATGCGCACATCGAGCAGCTCTTGAATGCGCTTGAGCAGCGCGCGCTCATCGCCCTCAAACTGATCCTCTACCGACAACGTAGACCCCCATCACTCAAAATCTTCTTGACCCAGATCGGCATACAGCCCGCGTTTGCGAATATAGCCAAGCACGGACTCGCTCGTAAGATAGCGCACGCTCATGCCACGGGCAACTCGCTTACGAATGTTGGTCGAACTAATCGCCAGCGCCGGAATCTGGATATAGCGCACGTCGAATGGCAGCCCCGATTCCTTAATCCGTGCCCGGGCCGTATCGATGTCAAAGCCGGGACGCGTCGCCGCAATAAACGTGGCAAGCTCGGCGATTCGGTTCGCATCATGCCAGGTCACAATATCGATAATCGCATCGGCACCCGTAATAAAGTAGAGCTTTACCTGTGGCGGGTAAAAGTCGCGAAGGGCATGAAGCGTATCGGCCGTATAGGTCACGCCCGGACGATCGATCTCGAAACGGCTCGCCAAAAAAGCCGGATTCGCAGCGGTGGCGAGGACCGTCATGGCATAACGGTCCTCGGCGGGCGTCACCGGTTTGTCGAGCTTAAAGGCGGGAGAGCCGGCCGGCATAAAGAGCACGGCGTCCAAGTCGAGCGACTCGCGCGCCTGCTCGGCGGTAACCAAGTGCCCGTAATGTATCGGGTCGAAGGTGCCACCCATAATGCCAAGCCGAAACTCCTGCCCATCCTTGATAGGCAGCTCAGGCAGACCAATTCCACCGCGCAGCGACATGACTTACTCGCCCTCCGGGGTCTCGACATCGTCCGCGACTTCTGCCGCATCGACAATCTCAACGCCATCGTCCGCAACATCGGCTACGTCAATAACCTCAACGTCTGCTTCCTCGAGATCCTCCTCGTACTCCGAGAAGTCCTCGGCGCCCTCAAAGTCAAAGGCGCGCTGGCAAATGCGTACCTCGTCGCCCGCACGGCAGCCGGCCTTCTCGAGCGCGTCGTCAACACCCATGCGCGCAAACTTATGCTGCAGGTAGATGACGGCTTCCTCGTTTTCCCAGTCGGTCTGGATGACCATACGCTCGATGGCGCGACCGACCACGCGGAAGGCATGGGGCTCTTCTTGAACAATGCGGAAACGCTTCTCACGCTGCAGGCGGCGGCGCTCCCACTCATCGTCGCGCAGATCGACCGGCTCATCGGAGACAGCCAACTCGGCGCGTAGCTTAGCTACCTGCTCGCCCACGGCAAGCATCAGCGTGTTGAGGCCGGCGCCCGTCACAGCAGAAACGGCAAAGAACATATGTCCATCGTCGAGCGCGGCGCGTTTGAGATCGGCAATCTTGTCAGCCGTGCCCGGCGCATCGCACTTGTTGGCGACAACGATCTGCGGACGCTCCGAAAGCTCGGCGCCATATTGCTCGAGCTCGCGGTTAATGATGCGATAGTCCTCGACCGGATCGCGATCCTCAAAACCGCCCGTCATATCGACGACATGCATGATGAGTGCCGTGCGCTCGATGTGGCGCAGGAACTGATGGCCCAGGCCCTTGCCCTCGCTCGCACCCTCGATAAGGCCGGGGACGTCGGCAACGACATAGGAGTACTCGCCGGCACGCACCATACCCAGGTTGGGCACGAGCGTGGTAAACGGATAGTCGGCGATCTTGGGTCGGGCGGCACTCATACGCGCGATAAGCGAGGATTTGCCCACCGAGGGGAAGCCGACGAGCGCGGCATCGGCCATGAGCTTCATCTCGAGCTCAATCCAGTGCTCCTCGGCCGGCTCACCCAGCTGGGCGAACGCGGGCGCGCGGCGCACCGACGTCACAAAGTGCGTATTGCCAAGACCACCGGCGCCACCAGGGGCCACGACAACGCGCTCGCCATCATGCACCAAGTCGGCAATCTCGAACATCGGGGTCTGCGTCTCGGGGTCGAGCTCGCGTACCACGGTGCCCATGGGAACCTTAAGAATCAGGTCCTCGCCGCTCTTGCCGTTGCGGCGGGCACCCTGACCGTGCGTTCCACGCTCGGCACGAAAGTGATGCTTAAAGCGGTAGTCGATCAGCGAAGACAGCTGAGCATCGGCCTGGATGACGACATTGCCGCCACGACCGCCGTCGCCGCCATCGGGGCCACCCTTGGGGACAAAGGCCTCGCGCCTAAACGACATGCATCCGGCACCGCCGTCGCCGCCGCACACGTTAATGCGGCTGATATCGGTGAACTGTGACAACAGAATCGCCTCCTACAAAAAAGAGGGAGACCCTTGAATCCTAAAACTCAAGTGCCTCCCACATATGTGCTCTATGAAGGGTGAATTACGCGTTCGCGAGCGGGCGTACGCTGACCCTGTGCTTGATACCCTTGTGGAACTCAACGGTACCGTCGACCAGCGCGAACAGCGTGTCGTCCTTGCCACGGCCAACGTTCTCACCCGGGTGGATGTGCGTGCCGTGCTGACGGACGAGAATCGTGCCCGTGGTTACCGTCTGGCCGGCGAAGCGCTTCGTGCCAAGGCGCTGACCGCGGGAGTCACGGCCATTACGGGAGGAACCGAGTCCTTTTTTGTGTGCCATTGTGTATACCTACTCTTTCGTTACGAGTGTAATCTACTCGGCGACGGGAGCCTCGGCAACAGCCTCGGCCTCTGCCTTGACAGCCTTCTTGGCGCGGGACGTAGCCTGGACCTTCACGATCTTCAGCTTGGTGAGCTGCTGACGGTGACCCTTCAGACGACGATAGCGCTTACGCTTGTGGAACTTGAAGACCAGCTGCTTCTCTCCCTTGAACTGCTCAACGATCTGAGCGGTAACCTTGGCCTTGGCCAGCTTGTCGGGATCGGTGACGATCTTCTTACCATCGTTGAGGAAGATGACCGGCAGGGTGACCTTGTCGCCCTCATTGCCCTCGATCTTCTCGACGGTGATGACATCGTCGGTGGCGACCTTGTACTGCTTGCCGCCCGTGTTAACGATTGCGTACATGTTTACTTGCCCTTCATGCATCAGTTAGTGCAACAGCCGAATATAGTAGCAGGCGATAATACCCCCGTCAACGAGTATGTGGAGCAAATCCACAAGTTCGCACAGGTATGGGGCTGACGAGTCGGCCCTCGTCGTCCTCGCATGCTTGATTCTGACGCTCGACATCGTAGGAGCAGATGGTCACGAGGTCTTGCATACCGGTGGAAACAATAGGTGCATCGACGCCCGGGGTCAAGCCCTGCAACAAAACATCAGCAGCAGAAAGCAAAATCTCCGGTCGCATGGAGCCCTCGTTGTCGGCATGGGTGTCGAGCATGAGCACCAGATGGTCCTCACACTCCCCCGCCGCGAGCTCATAGCCAACGAGCGTATGGTCCAAATCAAGACGCTTGCTCTTTTTACCACGCGCGTAGTCGATGCCATGACCCGCGCGCAGCGTGTCGATCGCAGCGCGAACCTCGTCGGCGCTCACGGGGGCCTCGGGGTCCAGGTGCAAGTCGATGCGGTACGACAGACGCGTAAGCTGGGCTGTCAGCGCCGGCGTGCGCACGTCGATGTAGGCGGCCTCGATAGGCGCCAGATCGGCAGGCGACGCAGACGCCAGGCGCTCAAAGGCCTCGTCAAGCGCGACGAACTCGGTCATAAACAGGTCATACCACTCGCAGGTCGACGACGTGCCCACGGGCAGCGCCGACGAAAAGCCCACGCGCATATGCGGCGAGAAACCCTGCGTCACAGCATAAGGTAGGCCCGCACGGCGCACGATACGCTCAATGGTATGGATTAGTTCCAGATGGCCCAGGTACTTAAGGCGATCACGCTTGCCGTAGCGAACGCGCAACCTAAAGAGCGTGGGATTGTCGGTCAAGCGCTCACTCATGCGCGATCACCCATCAATACGTTCTTGGCGTGGAGCGTGGGACAGATTCCGCAGCCGGTGCACGACGTGCGGGTGCAATCGGGCGTTGTGACGCCCTCGAGTGAACGGCGGTACTCGCGCTCGAGGAAGCCGCGCGAGCAGCCGGGACTCACGTGCTCCCAGGGCAGGCGCCAGTCCAGCTCGTAGGGCAGGTGCACCAGCTCGTTAAGGTCGATGCCGTTTTTGGCAGCGGCCTCCTTCCAGTTGTCGAGCGAGAAGTGCTCCACCCAGGCGTCGAAGCGCGAGCCCGCACGCCAGGCATCGATGATGACCGGTGTCATATCGCGACCGGCACGGGAGAGCGCAGCCTCGATCAGCGAGGTCTCCGCATCGTGGTAGTGTACGCGAACGGCGCGGTTGCGCACGCTCGTGATGAGCAGCTTCTGGCGGCGCTTGACGTCGTCGTAATCGAGCTGCGGGCACCACTGGAAGGGTGTTGCCGCCTTGGGGATGAACACCGAAACAGAGATAGACACCGAGATAGACCCGCGCCGCGCCTTGGGCACCACGGAGCGGCCGAGCTCCAGCACGTGATCGGCCAGGTTGGCGATAGCCACGATGTCCTCGTCGCGCTCGCCGGGAAGGCCCATCATGAAGTAGAGCTTCATGCGGTTCCAGCCGGCCTCGAAGGCTGCCTTGGCCGCGCGATCCAAGTCCTCCTCAGTCACATTCTTGTTGATGATGTCGCGCATACGCTGGCTGCCCGCCTCGGGCGCGAACGTCAGGCCGCCCTTCTTTTCGCCAGCGACCGACTCGGCCATATCAACGCCAAATGAATCCAGGCGCTGCGAGGGAATGGACACGCGAATGCCCGTGTCCTCCAGACGACGGTTAAGCCTGCCGAGCACGTCGCGGATACAGGAGTGGTCGGTCGTCGAAAGCGAGGTAAGCGACACCTCGTCATAGCCAGTCTTTTCCAAGCCCTGAATCACCGATGACACGATCTGGTCGGCCGAGCGCTCGCGTACCGGACGATACGTCATGCCTGCCTGGCAAAAACGGCAGCCGCGGGCGCAGCCACGCAGGATCTCGATAGACAGGCGATCATGGACGAGCTGCGCATACGGCACGCACGACTGAGAAAGCGGATTGGTGGCACCAAAGTCCTCGACGACGCGCTTATAGACAACCGGCGGGACGTCCTTGCCCTCGCGCGGCACGGTGTAGCCATGCGGCGAGCAGGGCTCGTCATGACGCACCTCATACAGGGACGGCACATAGGTACCGGAGACCGTCGCGAGCTGCTCGACAATCAGAGCGCGCGAGACGCCCTCGTCGCGCAAGCGGCGATGCAGCTGGCAGATCTCGAGCAGCGACTCCTCGCCCTCGCCAATGAGGATGGCATCGAAGAATGCCGCGTACGGCTCGGGGTTATACACCGAGGGACCACCGGCGACGATGATGGGGTCGTCCTCGGTACGGTCGGCAGCCAACAGCGGAATGCCGGCGAGATCGAGCGCTTCGAGGAAGTTCGTCACAGCCATCTCGTGCGGCACGTGCATGCCGACAATGTCGAACGAGGCCACAGGCGCTGCACCCTCGAGCGACAACAGCGGAATCCCCGCCTCGCGCATGGCATCGCCCATATCGGGCCACGGCACGTAGCCGCGCTCACAGGAAATGCCCTCGGCCTGATTAAGGATGTTATAGAGAATGGCGATGCCCTGGTTGGGCAGACCGACCTCATACACGTCCGGATAGATCATGCAGCATCGATAGTCGGCATCGGCCTTTGACAGCGTGCCCCACTCGTGGTCGATATAGCGACTCGGCTTTTCGACCTTGGCGAGCAGCGGCTCGATCAGATGAAAACAGTCTTGGTATGGAACGCGCAAAAGAAACCCCTAAGCAGCGAGATCGGATGCATCCTCGAAAGGACTCATGGGACGGGTGGCACCGGCGACCGTGGTCACCAGGTCGCGAACGCGCGAGAACGTGGCAGCAGCGACCTCGTTGGCGCGGCTGTAGTCCACATCGCGCTCGTAGAGCGACACGAGCGCGCGGCCCATGCCATAGGTACCCGCGGCTGCGGTAAGC
Organism: uncultured Collinsella sp.; assembly: GCA_902491915.1. Lineage (GTDB taxonomy): Bacteria > Actinomycetota > Coriobacteriia > Coriobacteriales > Coriobacteriaceae > Collinsella. The sequence goes on along the minus strand of CABUJL010000013.1, from coordinate 3,218 downwards.
GCCTTAACGACAAAGCCGATGTGCGGCGTCTGCTTCACCAATGCGCGGGTGACGGCGCGAATCACCAGACCGCCGGCGAGCACGCCCGCGACCTCGTAGCCGCGCTCGGGCTTTATGCCGCGTCCAAAGATGGCCGCCAGCTCAAAGAGCATGCCCACCTGCGCCAGCGCCATCACGGGATAGTCGGCACCCGGCAAAAACACCAAGGCGCCCGTCGCCATGTTGGTGAGCGCGCACGAGGTAATGATGCGATTTGCCGCCGCGATGCGCATAAAAGCAAAGTTGGCGGCAAAAGCCGTCTCCTTGTCCGTACGATCGAGGATCCAGCGGGCAAGTGTCTCGAGCAAATAGGTCTTATCGGTCGCCGCCACCACGCCGAGCATGGGCGTAGATTCCTCAACGAACGGCACCTCGACGGCGGACTCGGCAAGCACGCACACGGGCGCGCCGGCAATCACGAGCTCCTGCACAGCACTCTCCAGGCGGTCGGATCCGCACGAGAGGACCAACACCACGTCGGTATCGGCCTTGGGAACGATACGGTCCTCCCCCAGGCGATCAACACGCACAATGCCCGAAGTCGTCTGCGGCACAAAGGCATCGCGCACCGTCTCGACCAAAAAGGGAGACGCGGTCGAATCAAGGTAAACCGAGACACGCACCGGTGTATCGGAATCCTTCTTAACAGACGCGCCCATCTTAAAAGCGCTGGTCAACTTATCTACGGGAATCTTCATGGCAAACCCCTCCAGCGGTTACGCGGCGCCCGAACGATGCCGCCATATGGATTGTACGATACCCACCGTCAGCAACTGAATCATCATCGACGACGAACCAAAACTAATAAACGGCAGCGGAATACCGGTAATCGGCATCATGCCAATGCACATGCCGATATTCTCGAAGGTCTGGAACGCCCACATGCCGACGATACCCACGCACGACAGGCGCAAGAACAGTGACTCGCACTTAAAGGCGACGCGAATCGTCGAGAAGATCAGCAGCACGTAGAGGCACAGGAGCAAAAAGGAGCCGCAGAAGCCGAACGTCTCGGACAGGAAGGCGAAGACGAAGTCGGTGTGGAACTCGGGTAGAAAGCCACCGGCCGACTGAGTCGCGTGGCCCAGGCCCTTACCAAAGAAGCCACCCGAGCCGACGGCAATGAGCGACTGCTGCAGGTTGTAGGCATCATCCGAATCGGCTTTGTCGGGGTTGATGAAGACTGTCAGACGGTTCATCTGATACTGCTTGATCAGCACGTCGTGGCCAAGGAGCGAATCAAAGACCGAGTCGAGCGCCAAGATGAGCGCAATCAAACCAACCAGCAGGGCCAAGGTCGACAGCACCCATTCGCGGCGTGCACCGCTCATGCAGATGACGATGGCACCCGAGACCAGCACGACCAGGCCCGAGCCCAGGTCGCCCATGGCGACGACGGCCAAGAACGGAATGGACAGCATACCGCAGAGCTTAATGTAGTCGCGAACGGTATCGATACGCCCGTTGTACTGCGAGCCAAGCGTGGCCATAAAGAAAATGGTGATGAGCTTGGCAAGCTCAACGGGCTGGAAGGTCAGGCCGATACCGGGAATCTTGATCCAACCCGTCATTCCCAAGCCGCCCGTGTAGGACAGGCCCGGAATCTTAGGCGAGAAGATCACGATGAGATCGACGACGAGCAGAGCCGTCGAAAAGTTGGAAATGCCACGCAGGTCGGTGCGCCAAACGAGCACCGCCAGCACCGCGCCAATGCCAATGCCCAGCAGGTGGCGCGAGAACGAGGCATCGGCCTTAAACTGCGACGCCGACCAAATAATGATGGCGCCATAGGCAACGAGCGCGACGGTAGCCAGCAGCACGCCGATGTGTACCTTCTGGCGGAACGTGCCGCGCGAAGCCGAGAGCTGCTTGTTAACGCGGTCCAGGCTGCTGCGAGAGCCGGTTTTGGTTGAGCGGAACAGGTCCGCCGGCGAAAAGTCCATCGCAACCTCCTATCGAACCGAGGAATCGCCCGTGGCCGTCGACGTGTCGGGCTCGTCATAAATCGCACCGAGGACATCGCGCACGACGTGCAACGCGGTATCGGAGCCGCCACCGCCCTGCTCCAAGATAGTGGCAATCACGTACTTAGGGTCATCGGCCGGCGCGTAGGCGCAAAACCACGCGTAATCGTCCTCGCCGCTCTTCTCGCCCGTGCCGGACTTGCCGTAGACCGTAGGGGTCAGGGAGTTAAAGTGCGCGGCGGTCGAAGTCGACGCGGAGTAAATCACATCGTGCATGCCGTTGCGGACAAGAGCCAAATCCGAATCGCTGTTGATCTTGGCCTCCAGGCGCTTCTTCTTGCCCTTGCCGTTGTATTTATAGGCATCGCCGTCGCCATCGCGCGACACGGCTGACAAAAACACGTGAGGCACGTACTGTTTGCCGCCGTTGGCAAGACCCATATAGGCGCACGCCATCTGCAGGGGCGTCACCAGGATGTCGCCCTGGCCGATGGCAATGTTGGTCATATCGCCGGCATTCCACTTGCGGTCCTCGGCCGAGGCATCGGTAAAGTACGACTCTTTCCACTCGGCGTCGGGAATGCGTCCCGCACCCTCACTCGGCAGATCGATACCACAGGTCTTGCCCAGACCCCAGCGACGAAAGACCTCTTGCAGGCCCTCGGGATGCTGGTCGTTGTAGAAAAACGCCTTGCCCATATCGTAGAACACGGGGTCGCAGGAGTTGGCGATACCGGACTGCAGCGTCATCGTGCCGTGGCCGGAGTGCAGCCAGCAGTATTTTCCCCAAGATTTGCCCAAGCCGGTCCAATACCCCGTGCAGTTGGTCGTCTGGCTCGACGTGTACGTTCCAAACTCAAGGCCCGCCAAGGCCGAGAGCGGCTTAATGGTCGAAGCCGACATGTACTGGCCGCTAATGGCGCGGTTGAGCAGCGGATGCGAACCCTCGTCATCGTTGAGCTCGGTCCAAACATCATTGGAGACGCCGCCGATAAACACGGACGGATCAAACTTGGGCTCGCTGGCCATGCCCAGAATCTCGCCGTTATTGGGGTCGAGGCACACCACGGCACCGTTGCCGGCGTCGCTGTGGCCTGTGGTCTTAGCGAGCTCAATGGCACTTGCAAGCGCCGACTCGCAGGCTTGCTGAATCTTGAGGTCAAGCGTGAGCTTAATGTCGGAGCCGGCCTTGGCGGGCACGGCGCCGGCCTGACC
>CABUJL010000012.1 GCA_902491915.1 uncultured Collinsella sp. | reverse complement strand
CAACCATGACAGGTTGGCGCATGACGGCGCCCATCGTCGATGCCGTGCAGACGGCGACGCAAAAGACCGGATCGGCGCCGGTGAGGATGGCCAGTCCGTAGCCCAGGCTTACGCCCGAGAAGATAACCGGGAAGAAGTGACCGCCGCGCCAACCAAGGTTGATGAGGGCGGGGGTCAGCATGGCCTTGACCAGACCGGTCGCGATAAGCACGCCGGCGGGAATGGTCAAGTAGGTTTCCATGAGCACGTCGGCCTGGGTCTCGCCGGCAAACATGGTGTAGGGCAGGACCGTGCCGCAGATGGCGAGCGCCAGACCGGCTAGCATGGCCTTGACGACAGGACGCTCCCCTATTGCATGGGCAAGCGCTTCGCTCGCGTGCTCAGAGACAAAGTACAGCCAGCCGCAGATTGTTCCGATCAACGACAGAGGGACGAGCCAGGTAAGCTCTAGGTTGCCCACCTCGGCGGACTCGAACCTGGGCATGCCCATGCCGCCGCCCACAAGCTGGCCAAGCAGCAGGTAGGCACCCAGACCGCCGGCAATCGCAATACCGTAGACCACCGTCTTTTGCGCCTTGGGCAGCTTGATGGTGATCTCGCCGGACGCGGAGCCCTCGTCGCCGTCGGCACTACCGGCAAGCGGCGCCACAAAGCCAAAGACGGGCGCAGTAAAGAGCGCCGTCAGGGCAGCCTGGGTACCCAGCAGCGTGAGCTCCCTAAACTCGGCGCCAAAGCGACGCATACGGTCGCCGACCCAGCTGCACAGACCCGCGATAACGCCGGTCAGGCCGGCCTCCGGTCCAATGCTTCCGCCAAACAGCAGCGGCAGCAATGCCGCGAGCGAAAGCTTGCCCAGGTTGTCGTACGGGTAGCGCCCGTCTTGCTTAACCTTAGCCATCACCTGGTTGAGGTCATCGGTCTTGGTGCCTGTCATCTTTTCGTACAGACCGATTAACAGGCCGCCCAGCAGGCAGACAAAAAACGGGTACGGCAAAAAGCCAAACGGGCCGCTGGCAAGCTCGGGCGAAGAGACGCCCAGCGCGTGCGGAATCTCGGTCCATAGATAGTCGATACCGTGCTCCATCGCAAAAAAGAACAGCCAGACCGCGGCACCTGCGAACGCACCGGTCACGGCAACGCTAAGTAAAAACAGCGCGCGGTTTTTGGGTTTGGCAAGGTTGTCCATCGGGACCTCCCGCGGTCAAAGTCGACATAGATACGTTTTATTGTAGAGCGAGCGTTGCCCGAACGAGCCAACCATCCACGCCGCGAACGGCACCATTGGGAGCCATAGTGGGGCAGGCTCAAGACTTATCCGTTGATAATCGAGGCAATCTCGCGCAAATCGTCGGCAAAGTAGATGCCGTGCTGGCGCCGCGGGCTCGATAGGCCCTTATCAATCATGTGCTCGAGCAGCGCCTTGAGGTCGTTGTAGTAACCGTCCAGGTTATACAGGATGCATGGAGCACTCAGGTGCCCCAACGACACCGCGGACATGACCTCGGCAATCTCCTCGAGCGTGCCCGTCCCACCGGGAAAGGCGATGAACGCATCGCCGAGCTCAATCATCTTGGCCTTGCGCTCCGCCATATCACTCGTCACTATGAGGTCGTCGATACCGTCATGTTGAAACTCAGCCTCGATAAAAAAGCTCGGCTCAACACCCGTCACACGTCCGCCAGCATCGAGCACGCTATCGGCGAGCGCGCCCATCAGGCCCGATTTGGACCCGCCGTATACCAGCGCGTGTCCGTTGGCGCCAATCCAGTTGCCCAGCCCCTGCACCGCGGGCAGAAACGCTGGGTCATTGCCAGTGTTGGCACCCAGGTACACGGTGATGTTCATATTTGCCCCCCTGTTGTGGCGCGCGACGTTCGTCTTAGCGCTGGCGTCGACGATACTCGCGCACGCGACGCGAAAGATCGGCAAGCTCGTCGCGATCGAGCTCTTCCAAATGCTCCAGATCATCCATAAAGCGTGCCATGGTGTCCTTTTGACGCATCTTGATAAGCGTATTGCAGTAGTTCACCGCCACGCCCGTGAGCATGGCGATGTAGAAGATGCTGATGACGCTCAGAATGACGGTAATGGCGCGGGCAACCGGTGTCTCGGCCGGAATGTCACCAAAGCCGATGGTCGAGACCGTCTCAAAGCTAAACCACAGGCCATCGCCAAACGTGAGGGTCGTGGGCTCGGACAGCCAAACGGCCGTCGAGCACAGCAGATAGAAGATAAGAAACAGGCCCGTGATGCGCGCAAAGCCAGCCTGGCGCAACACGTCGGCAAGCGTCCTCAACTTGTTCATCGCGACCCCTTTTCCCAGACGCCCAATCACGTTCGCTCGGTATTGTCCCACGCCTCCCCCGCAAACGAAACTAGTCATTGGGGACGTTCTTAAATGACTAGTCAAACAAGAACGTCCCCAATGACTAGTCGTTTAAGAACGTCCCCAATGACTGCCGGGCGGGAGCGTTTAGCGGTGCAGCTGCCGACTGGGCAGGTTGAGCTGGTATCCTTATGCGGTAATGTCTCGATTCGTTAGGATTGCATGTGAGAGCTGCCACTGTCCTTCGTTCAGTTATATATCGCGCCCTGGCCGTTGTGCTTGCCGCGCTTGTCGTGCTGAGTTCTATCGCGCCTGTCCAGGCTTTTGCCGATGACTCTAGTCAGCCAGTCAAGACGGTCCGCGTTGGTTGGCTCGTCAACAGCGAAGGCTTCCAGAACGGCACCCCCGGGGAGCGTCTCTCGGGATGGGGCTACGAGTACCTCCAGACCCTGTCGTACTACACGCCCGGCTGGCGATACGAATACGTCTCCGGCACCTTCACCGAGCTTATGGACATGCTCGAGGCAGGCGAGATCGACCTCATGCCCAACATCTCCTACTCCGAGGAACGCGCCCAAAAGCTGCTCTTTTCCTCGAACCCAGAGGGCACCGAGCGCTACTACATCTACGCCAAGCCCGATCGCGACGATCTGGCCAAGGGCGACCCCCAAGCGCTCCAAGGCCTTACCATCGGCTACAACCCCGACGTTATGCAAACCTTCGTTGGCCAGCAGTGGCTCGCCAACGAAGGCATTACCTGCACCTATAAAGAAATCGACACTGGCGGCGCCCTCTTTGGCGCGCTCACAAACGGCGAGGTCGACGCCATCATCATGAACGACACGCTCTCGTCGCCCGAGGCGTCGCCCATGTTCTACGTTGGTTCGAGCGACTACTACTTTGCCGTCCCCAAAAGCCGCCCCGACCTAAGGGACGACATCAATGCCGCCATGTCGGCAATCGCCCGCGTCAACCCACGCTATATCGACGAAGTCAAATCTAACTACTCGGCCCAAAACAGCGGTTCATCATCGCTCAACGGCCCCGAACGTTCCTGGCTCAAAGCAAATGACAACACCATCACGCTCGGCTACATTACGGGCAAACTCCCCTACTGCAACGAAGACGAAGGCGGCAAAATGGAAGGTTCGCTCGCATCGCTTGCGACGACGTTGCACGATAAATTTGGCATTACGGTCAAAACCGTCGCCTTTGATAACTACAAGATGATGTCATAGGCCCTGTCAAAGGGAAGCATCGACGCTGCGCTGCCGGTATACCGAGATTACTGGTTTGCCGAGCAATCTGGCGTTGTGCAGTCGGTATCGTTGGGAACCGTGTCCCTCACCGCCATCCACACCGGCGGCAACCTGAACAAAGACCTTCAGAACATCGCCTGCACCAAATCATCGTTTATCAACCAAAATGTACTTGAAAGTCTGTTCCCCACAGCGACCGTGACCGAATACCAATCCGCCGATGAAGCGTTCGACGCCCTCAGGAAGGGAACGGCACACTGCATCGTCGCTCCCAGTTCACGTGTAAAAACCATCGGCGGCCGTTATGATCTCGAAGGCTACGAGACGACCGAGCTCCCTGACACCTGTGAGCTCTCGTGCTGGATTTCGCGCGGAAAACCCGAGCTGTTGGGAATCATCAACAAGGGCATCATCAATGCCGGAGAATCGCTCTCCGCAAGCAATTACTCCTCCACGTCGTACACGGCCCAGGAATCCAACACGCTTCAATTCCTTTATCGCAACCGTGCCGCCGTTGCAGCTGCCCTCATCGGTATGTTGTCGGTCGGCATCGTCCTGCTCATCTGGGCGCTCGTGCGCGCTCGGACCGAGCGCAAAAAAGCCGATGCCGCCAACGCCGCCAAGACGGCATTCCTCACGCGCATGAGCCACGACATCCGTACGCCGCTCAACGGTATCCTGGGCCTTATCGAGATCGAGGAATTGAAGGAAGGCGATATCCAAGTCGCCCGCGAGAGCCGTGCCAAGGCGCGCGTTGCCGCCAATCACCTGCTCTCGCTAATCAACGACATCCTCGAGATGGGCAAAATCGAAGACCGCAAGCTAACACTGGAGCATGCGCCTTTTAACCTCAAAGAGCTCTGTGACGATACACTGGTGCTGTGCAAGCTCCGCGCGTCCAGTAACGGCATCACAATGCAGGACAATAGTCTGCCGTACGCCACGGGGCCATACATGATCGGCAGCCCCACCCATATCCGACAGATCATGATCAACCTGTTAGACAACAGCATTAAGTACAACAAGCACGGCGGCTCCGTCACCTTTAGCTCAAAGACCAAGCCACTCGATAACGGGCGCGCTCTCTTTTGCTTTAGCGTTTCGGACACCGGCATTGGTATGACTCCCAAGTTTTTAAAGCATATCTATGAGCCGTTTGCCCAAGAAGGTGACGATGCGCGCAGCAAGTTCCAAGGAACCGGCATGGGCATGCCAATCGTCAAGTCGCTTATTGAACTGATGGGCGGCACGATTGAGATTTCGAGTGAGGTTGGCGTGGGGAGTACGTTCAACGTCCAGATTCCGCTCGATATCGACAAAGACCCTCAGGCAAGAGAACGCGCGGACGAGCAAGCAGACAGCTGCTCGCTTGCCGGCATGAACGTTCTTTTGGCAGAAGATAACGAGCTCAATGCCGAGATTGCCCAGGCGCTGCTCGAAAGCGAAGGCATTGTCGTAACTCGCGCCGCCGATGGCAACGAAGCGGTCGACCTATACGTTGGCCGTCCCGCCGGCAGCTTCGATGCCATTCTGATGGACATTATGATGCCGGACATGGACGGCTATGAGGCAACCCGCGCGATTCGCCTGAGCGAGAAGGTCGATGCAGCCGATATCCCCATCATCGCGCTCACCGCCAATGCCTTTGCCGAAGACGCCAAGGCGGCACACGACGCCGGCATGAACGCCCATCTGTCCAAACCGCTCGACTTTAACAAGCTCAAAAACATACTCGCCCGCATCAAGAAAAACGGATCCGTTTCGCTATAGTTTGTGCTCAACCACCACGCACGACCAGAAAGGAAGCCAACGATGTTTAGGCCCTTACGTCGAAAGAAACGCGCCATCACTGACGAGGAAGCGCGCGAACTGCTCGCCACCTGCAAGCGCGGCGTCTTTGCCGTCAACGGCGACGATGGCTACCCGTACGCCATTCCCGTCAACTACTTCTTTGACACCGAGCACGACAAGATTTATTTCCATGGCGCCAAGGCCGGCCACAAGGTCGATTCACTCAAGCGCGATGACAAGGTCTGCTTTACCGTTTACGGCAACGAGTGTTACAAGGACGGTGACTGGGCTCCCTACGTTATGAGTACCGTGGTCTTTGGCCGCTGTCGCCTGGCGAATGACACCCCCGCGTTTATCGAGGACAAAGTCCGCCAGCTCGCCCTTAAGTACTACCCTTCTGCCGAGGAGGTCGAAGAGGAAATCGCCAAAGACATCAAGGGCGTCCAACTCTACGAGATTTCGATTGAGCATCTTTGCGGCAAGCAGATTCAGGAAAAATAAACCTCCGCAGCAGGTCTGCGCCCAATGGTTACAGATGCCTTACCACACGGGGCCTTCCAGCCGACTTGGCAGAAGACCCCGCATGCAGTGCTCACTTACCGTGCATTAAAAACGTAGCGGTCCAGGCGGTCGCACGCTTCCCTTACGCGCGAAAGCGGCAGCGCCAGATTCACGCGAATGTGGCAGGGCCCGTGGAACGGGCGGCCGTCCTGATACCCCACGCCCACGCGCGCCCCCTCGTCGAGCAGCCACTGAATATCGCGGCCATGCTCGCGGCACCACTCGGTGCAGTCCAGAAACACCATGTACGTGCCCTGCGGACGCGAATAGGACACGCCCTCAAAATGCTCGTCCACGTAATTGCAGAAGTACTCGATATTGCCGGCAAGCACCTGGTTGAGCTCGTCCACCCACTCGTAGCCCTGCGGCTGGTAGGCACCGATAAGCGCATGCATAGAGAGGACGTTCATCTCGTTGTAGTGGGTCTTGTCGGACACGGCGCACACGCGGTCGCGCAGCGTCTCGTTATAGATGATGTGGTAGCTGCCGACCAGGCCCGCCAGGTTGAACGTCTTGCTGGGCGCATAGAGGGCAACCGTGCGCATGCGGGCGTCCTCGCTTACCGACTGCGTCGGAATATGCTTGTGTCCCGGCAGGATGATATCGGACCAAATCTCGTCCGAGATCACCACGCAATCGTGCTGGCGGTAGATGTCCATGGCGCGCTCGATCTCGTCACGCTCCCATACGCGGCCGCAGGGATTGTGCGGTGAGCAGAACACCGCGGCATGGATGTGGTTTTGGGCGAGTTTGCACTCCATGTCCTCAAAGTCCATGCGCCACACGCCCTGGTCGTCGAGTTTAAGCGGGCTGTGGACAATGCGATAGCCCGCAGCTTCGATGGACTTGGTAAAACCAATGTAGGTGGGGCTATGGACCAGCACTGCATCGCCCGGCTGGACATACGCGCGCAGCGTCGACACGACACCGCCCAGCACGCCGTTTTCGTAGCCGATATGTTCAGGGCGCAGGCCCTCGACGCCATTGCGGCGGCTCTGCCATTCGATGATGCGGTCGAAGTACTCGGCGCGCGGGTTAAAGTAGCCAAACATGGGATGCTGAGCGCGCTGAATGATGTGCTCCTGGACCGTGGGCACCGTGGCGAAATTCATGTCGGCCACCCCCATGGGAATGCGGTCGAAGCCCTCGTCGGGTGCGTTCGGAGCCATGCCGGGGATCTCGCCCCAAGAGTCAACGGCGATGGAGTCCATGCCGTGGCGGTCGATAAGCGAGCTAAAGTCGTATTTCATGCTGAACTCCCGCGCAAAGTGATTGTTTTGGTAGGCGTTATTGTCCACCAGCACGGGCGATTTTGGCATGGGGTTTGGCGCTTAATTTGACGGGTGCGGACGAATGGCTGGTTAGTCTTGCGCGTCGTTGACGGCGACCACGGTTAGCTGGGTTTCATCGACCGTAAAAGATATGTCGAGTCCGGCGTAGGCCAAGTGGTAAACGCGGTTTGGCTCGTGCTTGCTGCCCGCGCGGCGCGGATCTTGGCGAAGAACCTCGACCAGACCGGGGAGCTTTGCGGGTGGGACCATGTCTTGAAGAGCTTGCGGGAACTCGACGTCGAGCTCTTGCCACGGAGCGTCCTCAATCCAGCCGCCGGTCGCATCCGGATGACAGTCCGCAAACGGGATGTAGGGCTTGATATCGTAGATGGGCGTGCCGTCACGCAGGTCGGCCCCCAGCACATGAATGATGGGGCCGTCATCGGTGAGCTCGACACGATCGAACTTGACGCAGGTGAGCCCGATGGGATTAGGGCGAAACGGACTGCGCGTGGCAAACACTCCCACACGTTCGGCTCCGCCCAGACGCGGCGGGCGCACGGTTTTCGACCATTTTGCGTTGGTGCCGGACCTGTCCTGCGTTTTGGCGTCGGCAGCTATGTCCTTAGCCGTGCCGCCGGGCGTGCCGTTTTCGAAGCGCCACAGCAGCCATAGGTGAGAGAAGGAGTCCAAGCCCTCAACTGCTGCATTAGAGGCAAATTCCGGCTCAAAAACGATGCGTCCCTGCAGATGGGGCGCCAAAAAGCTGTTGCGTGGGATGCCGAACTTCTGCGGCAGGTCGGTATGTATGTGTGCAATAGGTTCCATGCCGGTCATTGTACGGCATGGAGGCGTGGGACGTTGCGCGCAATTCTTCGCCGAGGTCTCCCGTCGTGCAACCAACGGTTGCTTGGAGGGGCGCCTGCCGCCGCGTATGCTTAAGCCATCAACCAGCAGAAAGGAGCCGCTATGGCCTTTGCAGAAAAGCTCATTGCCATCCGTCGCGCCCATCACCTTACCCAAGAGCAGCTCGCCGCCAAGCTCTTTGTCACGCGCCAAGCCGTCAGCCGTTGGGAGCGCGACGAGGTCACCCCGGGCATCGACATGATGAAGCTCATTGCCACCGTAACCGGCGAGCCCCTGTCTCACCTGCTCGAAATGCCCGAGCACTATTGCCAGAGCTGCGGCATGATACTCACGCCCGACGACTGCGGCACCGATGCTGCGGGCACCGCGACCGATCATTACTGCAAGTGGTGCTACGACCACGGCAAGTACACCTACGACACCACCATGGAGGCAATGATCGAGGATTGTGCCCCGCGCCTGGCACAAAACACCGGCATGTCGCTCGACGAAGCCGTCTCGCTCATGGGCGCCGTCCTGCCGCAACTGGAGCGCTGGCGCGCCGTGCAAGAAAACGAAGAGCGCTACGGTGCCGAGGCGCGGGCGCGCTATGGCGATGAGGCTATCGATGCAGCAAACGAAGCGCTGCTGGATATGGACCCCGAGACATGGAACGACATGAAGGAACTTGAACGCGCTATTCTGGGCCAGCTCTCGATTGTCATGGGCGACGGCGATGCGGATGGAAGCGAGGCTCGCAAGCTTGTCGCGATGCATCGTCGCTGGATTGCTCTCAACTGGGGACGCGAACCCCAGAATGAAGCGTACCTGGGTCTCGCCCACGGTTATCTTGCCGACCAGCGCTTTGTTGACTACTACGACAAGCCCTGCGGCACCGGAGCCACGGCGTTTCTGGTCCAGGCGATCGAGTCGTCGTTGGCGCGCGCATAGACCACGGCGGCTTTGGGTATTTCAATCAAAACCGCAACCGATTGGAGACCTATGGCTACTGATCACGAGCTCGCTCTGTACGTTATGACCGGCTGCCCGTACTGCATAAAGGTCAAGCGCTTTTTGGCCGATAACGGCGTGACCATTCCCGAACGCAATATCTCGACCGATTCCGATGCCGAGCAGACTCTTATCGCCGTCGGCGGAAAACGCCAGGTTCCCTGCCTGTTCATTGACGGCAAGCCGCTCTACGAGTCGAACGACATCATCGCGTGGATGCAGGAGAACCTGCTCTAGTGCAACACAGCCATTGGGGACGTTCTTAAATGACTAGTCGTTAAAGAACGTCCCCAACGACCAACTAGCCGTGGAAGCGGGCTATGGGTGCAAGTGGCTGCTCGCGAAAGACGCGATCGACGGCGGCGCGGTATTCGTCGACCCTTTTAGTCTTACGTACGAGTTTATGAACGGTAGCGGGGTCGGCGAAGGCGCATTTGGCGTAGAACCACCACTCCTTCATGCGAAAAACCGCGTTACCGCCAATCTCTTTTGCATATGCCGCAAACAGCGTGTCGTGGAAACGCTGCAGCTCGGCTGCTGTGGCAACAGGACCGCCGTTGATCATGCGTGCCAGCGCAGGGTTCGCGAGCAACCCGCGTCCCAGCATCACGTGGCGCGTAGCAGGATAGGCCTCCACCAGCGCGTCCATATCCTCAAGATCAAAAATGTCGCCGTTGTATGCCACCGGAAACGGTGCCCGCTCCAACGTCTCGCCATAAAACTCTTTGCGCGGCGAGCCCGTATAACGGTCCTTCTGTACGCGCGGATGCACGATCAGCTCTGCCAGCGGCATGCGGCAATACAGATCGAGCACGCGCTCGTATTCGTCGTCGCTCTCCAGCCCCAGCCTGGTTTTTACCGACACCGGCAACGGCGAACGTTCGCACACATCGCTCAAGAACACTTCGAGCTCGTCCAAGTGGCGCAAAAAACCCGAGCCCTTGCCCTTGGCGACAACCGTCCCCGAGGGGCAACCCAAGTTGAGATTGACCTCTCGATAGCCCATGTCGGCGAGCACCTGTGCCGCCCACACAAACTCATCCGCGTTCTTGGACATCAACTGAGGCACCACGTTGAGCCCCTGGTTATTGGCAGGATCGATCTCCTTAAACGCCTTGCCGCCAAAGCGATTGCCCACCCGCGGCGGCGGCAAAAACGGCGTGTAATAACAGTCGAGCGCGCCAAAGCACTCCGCATGCACGCGACGAAACACATGCCCGGTAATTCCCTCCATGGGGGCCAGCGAAAGGATCATCTACTCTTCTCTCATATCAACGAACATGACTAAGGGACTGCCCCTTTGTCACATTATTCGGAGCGCAGGGCTTCCACGGGGTCCTTCTTGGATGCGCTGCGGGCAGGCAGCAGGCCGGCAACGACCGTTAGCAGTACCGAAATTGCGATGAGCACCAGCGCATCCTGCGCGGGCAGGCTCATCAGGTTGGGTACTTGTTTGGCAGCAAGCGCCCAGGTATTAACCGGGAAGCTCACGGCCACCACGACGACAATGGCAAAGACGCCGGCGATGAGGCCCTCGATAAAGGTCTCGGCATTGAATACGTTGGTCACGTTGCGCTTCGAGGCGCCGATCGCGCGCAGGATGCCGATCTCCTTTTTGCGCTCCAGTACGCTGATGTAGGTGATGATGCCGATCATGATGGAGCTCACCACCAGGCTGATGCTTACGAATGCGATGAGCACCAAGCTGATGGTGTTCACGATGTCGGTTACCGAACCCATGATGATGCCCATGTAGTCGGTGTACGAGATTGCCCGATCATCATGGCCAGCAGCTTTGACCTGCTTGTTGTACGCATCGATGTGATCGAGTACGCGCTCCTTGGCCTCAAAGTCACACGGGAAAATCTTGACCGAGATGGGGTCCGCCTCATCCGCGTAGCCCAACGTGGTCAGATTATTGTCGTAGGTTAGCTTCGACGCCTTCGCATAGCTCATCATGAGCGAACTCAGGTCCTCGGCGTCCATGTTGAAATGGATGGCGCGGGCAAAGGCGCTCGCATCCACACGCATGGCGCCCGCCAGGTTGGCAAAACTCGAAGACATCTGCGTCGCCATCTGGTCCATGAGCCCTGCCGCGCCCGCCCTAAGCTGAGCTGACACCGTTGCCGCAATCTGCACGCTGATCGACTTCATCACCTGATCCATAGCCTGCTGCAGATACGGAGCCAGCTGCTTTTGTACATAGTCGGTCATCGCCTGTTGCAGACGCTCGGCCAGAGCATCGCCACCGAGCGCCTTGAGCTGGGCCAGGCATTGCTGGGCTGCGGCATCATTCTCAAGATACGCCGAGAATGCGGCAGCAAGCTTTGACGCGTCCTTAAGATCTTCGGGTGACAGCGCCTTAAACTGATCAGACTGCAAAAAGCCCGTGAACAGCTGATTGGCGAGCGTGCCTACCTGCTGCATCTGCTCGGGCGTAAGTTCCAAGCCATCGAAGACGCCCGAGAAATCGGGAGCCGGTGCTTTTGCCATGATGTCGCTGAAGTCGATATCCTTGCCAACATCCGAAAGGTCAATGTCCAGACCGGACAAGTCAAGACCCGACAGGTCCATACCGCCGGCAACACCCGAGAGCGCGGAGGTATCGAACGAGAACGCGCTCTTAAGCGCCGCCTCGTCCACACTGAACATGCTGCCCAGATCCACGCCTTGCTTGGCCTCGCCTTGCAGCTCATCGAAAGACTTGCCCGTAAAGACATCCGTCTCGGGGTGGACAAGTTGCTCCTGCACAATCTGCGAATCGGCGGCGCGCTCCATAAGCTGGCGAGTCAGCGCATGCGTATAGGCAATGCCCGGAGACAACGCACTCGCATTGGCCGTCTCGTTAGGTCTCACCACGCCCACAATGTGCACGTCGATACCGTCGGCAACCTTGGCGGCCATAAAGTCGGCATCACCAGACATGTCGGTCCATATGCCGGTCTCTTCGTTTTTGCGATACGCATCGGCCGGCGACAGTACCTTAAACGTCGTGGACAGCGCGTCGTCGTAGGTAAAGTCGGTGCCGGTCTCGGGCGTTTCGACCCCACCGTCAGCCGTCATAGCGCTGTTTACCAGATCGTTGAGCTCATTGATATCCAGCGCGCCGATGCTGTAGAGCGTGTAATCGCCCACCGTGCCGCGGCTCGAAAGCACCATCACGGCTTCGTTGGCAGACGTGGGCCAATGACCGGCGACGACATCGTACTGGCTGTCGAGCAGGCTCTGGTCGTCAATCATCTCGTTAAAGACCGAGGTTCCCATGGATTCCATGCTCACCGTTGCCGCCGAGCTCGCGCCTCCGCTCATGGCCTCGGTCATGGCGTTGGGCACCAGCCGGACAGGCTTCTCATCGCCCTTGCCGGCACGATAGACAACCGGCGATACACCGTAGCCGTACTGAATGGCATTGACCTCTTTATCGATGCCGTCGCCACCGGCATCGAGCCATGCCTTAAAGCTCGTCATGTCGTTGGACTTAACGCTCGCAAACATATCCTTTACGGCCGTGACCACAGGAATCTTATCGGTTCCCTTAGCCTTGCCGCCGGCACTGTCGTCGGACGAATCCACGTTTTCAGGCGAGTCATCATCCGCAACCCCCTGACCACCCATCATGGACGA
This sequence comes from uncultured Collinsella sp., assembly GCA_902491915.1. Classification (GTDB taxonomy): domain Bacteria; phylum Actinomycetota; class Coriobacteriia; order Coriobacteriales; family Coriobacteriaceae; genus Collinsella. The sequence goes on along the minus strand of CABUJL010000012.1, from coordinate 14,220 downwards.
CAGGTCGTAGTCCTGCTTGGAAATGGTGAGCGGGTAGCTCGAGAGCGTATCCTCCTCGACCTTTTTGATGTAGCCGTTTACACCATTGGACAGCGCCAGAATCGCCGCAATGCCGATAATGCCAATCGAGCCCGCAAAGGCAGTCATGGCCGTACGGCCTTTCTTGGTCATGAGGTTTCGAGCAGAAAGCCCCAGCGCCGTCACAAAGCTCATCGAGGTTTTGCGCGTAGGCTTGGCTTCGCGGCGCGCGGCCTTGGCAGCATCGAAGGGATCGGAATCGTCGGTGATCTTGCCGTCCGCCAGATTGACGATGCGCGTGGCATATTGGTACGCCAGCTCGGGATTGTGCGTGACCATGATGACCAGGCGGTCGCGCGCCACGTCCTTGAGCAGGTCCATGACCTGTACGGATGTCGTTGAATCCAAAGCGCCGGTCGGCTCGTCGGCAAGAACGATCTCAGGATCATTTATCAGGGCGCGGGCGATGGCCACGCGCTGCATCTGCCCGCCCGAAAGCTGGCTCGGGCGCTTGTTAACGTGCTCGCCCAAGCCGACTTTCTCCAACGCCTCGCGCGCACGCTGGCGGCGCTCGGCATGTCCCACGCCCGTGAGCGTGAGCGCCAGCTCCACGTTTTCCAAAATGGTCTGATGCGGAATGAGGTTATAGCTTTGGAACACAAAGCCGATGCGGTTGTTGCGGTAGGCATCCCAATCGCGGTCGCGGAAGTCCTTGGTCGAGATGCCGTCAATCAGCAGGTCGCCAGAATCAAAGTGGTCGAGTCCGCCGATAACGTTGAGCATCGTGGTTTTGCCCGAACCCGAGGGACCCAGAATGGCCACGAACTCGTTATCGCGAAAAGACAGGCTCACGCTGTCGAGCGCCACCTGCGTAAACGACTGCGTAACGTACCTTTTGCAAATACCTTTGAGCTCCAGCATGGACGGCAACCTCTCCTGCGCAGGCACCCTGCCCGCTCTCCTCCGCCGTTCGTATTCGACGCGTTTGTCCTACTCTATCCCCATTTTTTGCCGACGCCAGTGAGGAATGTAACAAACCGCGCCAAAAAACGAACGGGACGGCGCCCAAAAGAAGAGGTCCCGAGCGGGACCTCTATATGGTGAAGCTTATCTTGAAAGGTAGCGGACTACTTCGCACAGCGGTGCACGATCATCGCCATGCTTTACGCGTTTTCTACTGCTCGCTATTCGCAATCGCCTGGTCGATAAGCTTGTCGAGCGCTGCGCGCTGCTCAGCGGAGCTGATGGCGCCCACGATGGGCTCCCCTACGATGTTGCCATTCTGATCGATGACATACGTTGTCGGGAACGAGAACAAATTTGACGTAAACTTACCGGCCTCGCTATCCGACTTGAACCAGATGTTCTTATATGTCACGCCCTTCTTGCTCAGTACGTCCTTGGCATCTGCAATCTCGCCCTTGTTGCCATCGAGCGTAAAGGAATTGACGCCCACGACCTGGCCGCCCTTCTTGGCAAGCTCCTTATTCAGGTCCTCAAGGTCGCCCAACTCACCCACGCACGGCTTGCAAGTGGTGAACCAGAAGTTCATGACGGTGACCTTGTTCTTAGAGAACAGCTCGTCGCTGTTCACGTCGTTGCCATCCAGGTCCTTGCCCGTAAAGCTGGGGAACTTCGTCGCCTCGCTCGAAGCATTGGCACCAGCCGTCATGCCAGCGGTCGAAGCGTCGACGCTCTCGCCTGCACTCGGCGTGCTTCCACAGCCGGGGAACTCCTTCTCCAGGCTCTCGAGCTTGTCCTCGATCTCCTTGATCTGCTGTGCACCGGCCTTGAGTGTCTTAAGCTCATCCGCCGTGAACTCATCCTTGGCGCCGTCGATGGTCTTGAGCAGAAAATCGCCGTAATTGCTGCCGTCCTCAATCATTGCCGAGTCTTTATTTGCCGCATTAAATACCTTTTCCCACAGCGCGTTATCACTCGAAAAGATCTCGTTCTCCTTCTGCATGAGTTTTGCATACAACTCGGCGGCCTCGTCGGCATTGGCCGGCTTCTGCGCAGTGAGTTCTGCGATCTTAGGATCGGAGCCCGCAGATTCACTCGCATTGCCACCGGGTGCCGAGCACGCCACAAGGCACAAGGCCAATACCGGCACCATAAACAGGGCCGCAATCTTAGAAAGCTTCATGGTCATTCCTCCGTTTTGTCGAAGCTTGTTTACTTTTTATCGGCGGTCAAGGGGAGCTTTTCCGCCGACACATCCAGGCCATAGCGATAGCTGATGGCATCGACGGGACAGGCCCCGATGCACTTTCCGCACCGGATGCATTCGGCATGATTGGGCGCGCGGACCACATCAACGTCCATCTGACAAACCTTTGAGCACTTGCCGCACGAGACACATTTGCATGCATCGACCCGAATCCCCAGCAGGGATACCTTATTCATGAGCGCATAGAATGCGCCGAGTGGACAAATCCATTTGCAGAAGGGGCGGTAGAACAAAACGCTCAGCACTACCACGGCAATGAGAACGGCAAGTTTCCAAGTAAAGAGATGTCCCAACGCAGATCGAATGCCGGCATTGGCAATGGCCAGCGGAATGGCGCCCTCGAGTACGCCCTGCGGACAGATGTACTTACAAAAGAACGGGTCGCCCATGCCCACGTCGTTAACCACCAAGACGGGTAGCAGCACCACGGCAAACAGCAACACGACGTACTTGATGTACGTGAGCGGCTTGAGCTTTTTCGTGGAGAACTTTTTGCCGGGAATCTTGTGCAGCAGCTCCTGCAGCCAGCCAAACGGGCACAGAAAGCCACATACAAAGCGTCCCAGCAGCACGCCGAGCAAAATGAGCGTACCGGTAACATAGTAAGAAAAGTTGAACTTGGATGAACCTACCACCGACTGGAACGACCCGATGGGGCACGCACCCGATGCCGCGGGGCACGAATAGCAATTAAGTCCAGGTACGCAGACTGTTTTTCCCGCGCCCTGATAGATGCCGCCTTTGGCAAAGTTTGGCAGGTGAATATTGGTGACCAGCGTCGCCGCCGCCTGAATGAATCCGCGAAATCGGGCCAAAACATGCGACGCAGTGTTTTCTCTTTTATCCAATTCCGATACACTCCAAGCACAGCCTAATCGCTTTGGCCAGCACGGCATCCGCCTCGCCACGCATAACACCAAAGCACACCATGGCAATTCCGACGATCAACAAAGCGACCTGTACCACGGGTTTTACCGCTTTGAACAACCCAACCACTCCTTTCGTTACGCGACCATTGGACCATATCGACTATAAAATCCGTGTTAAGCGCGATTTGGAATGTGCAAGGAGACTGTAATGCGTATTTTGATCGTCGAAGACGAGCGAGCACTGTGCGATGCAATCGCGCGCAGCTTGCGAAACTTGGCGTACAGCGTCGACTGCTGTCACGATGGACAGGAGGCGCTCGACCTGCTGGGCGTCGAAGTCTTTGACCTCGTGGTACTCGACCTCAACCTTCCCCGTATCGATGGCATGACCGTGCTCAGGGAACTTAGGAAAACCGATTGCGAGACCAAGGTACTGATTCTGTCCGCGCGTGGCGAAGTATCCGATAAAGTCGACGGGCTCGATGCCGGCGCCAACGATTACCTCACCAAGCCGTTTCATCTAGACGAACTTGCAGCAAGGATCCGCAGCCTTACCCTCAGGCGCTTCGCACAAAGCGACATAGTTTTAGCCTGCGGAAAGCTCCGCTTTGACACCAAGGCGCGCATCGCTTCCGTGGACAGCGAGGCCTTATCTCTTACGCGCAAGGAAACGGGAATCTTGGAATACCTGATGCTTAATCAGGGGCGTCCGGTAAGTCAAGAGGAGCTTATCGAGCACGTTTGGGATAGCAGCGTGAACAGCTTTAGCAACGCAATCCGCGTTCACATCTCGTCGCTCCGAAAAAAGTTGCGTGGCGCTTTGGGATACGACCCGATTCGCAATCGGATTGGAGAGGGCTACGTTATGGAGGATGGAGAATGAAAAGGCTTTCGCTGCAATGGCGCATAACGATTATGACGGCACTGCTCACGTGTGCAGCATGCGTGCTGACGAACTGCCTGGTCGGCTATGCGGGCATGCGCTACATGGATGCTATCGGCAGCGACATCTCGGCCTTTAACGCAACCGGCGAAGATTCGCTCCAGGCGTTCGACCCAACGAAAGCGGCCCTCGATGACAAGGTCATGATCGTCGTAAACGACGCACAAGAGTCTTTTGGCACGACAATCTGGTGCATCACGGCTGGAGTCACACTCCTTGGCGGCGCGCTGGCATACTTTGTGAGCGGCCGTGCACTCAAACCGCTACGGGCTTTTGCAGCCCAGGTTGAGCGTGTGCAGCCTGACAACCTAAGCGAAATCAGACTCAATGAAGATGTGCCCACCGAGCTACAACGATGCAGCGCCTCTTTCAACGACATGATCACTCGTCTTGGCGAAGGATTCTCTGCACAGCGTCAGTTTACCGGCAACGCCGCACACGAGCTGCGCACCCCGCTCGCCCTTATGCAAGCACAGATTGAACTATTCATCTCCGAGCACTCCGGTTTGCAACCCGAAACAGCCGAGCTGCTCGGCCTGCTACAAGAACAAACCGAGCGCATGTCTCGAATGGCCAAGGTATTGCTCGAGATGAGTGAGCTCCGCAGCGTCCCTTGCGAGGACGATGTGGAACTTGGTCCTTTGTCCGAAGAGGTCCTCACCGACCTTGCACCACTTGCCGAAAATAAGGGCATAGCCCTCAATTGTGCTGGAGACGCTTTAGTAATCGGGAGCGACACGCTCCTCTATCGGCTGGTGTTTAACCTGGTCGAAAACGCCATCCGTTACAGCCGCTCCGGCTCGACTGTCAACGTCTCCATCAGCGACAGCGACAGCCACGTGCTCCTACGAGTCAAAGATGAGGGCCCGGGAATACCCAAGCAATACCGAGAGAGCATCTTCCAGCCGTTCTTTCGTCTAGACAAATCCCGCAGCAGGGCATATGGCGGCGCAGGACTCGGACTAGCGCTCGTTTGGGAGATTGCAGCGCTTCACGGTGGCACGGTAGAGGTCGAAGAAAGTTCCGAGAACGGGACCACCATGCTCGTAACCCTCTCAAAGGGGGCCACCACGTGATCCGACTGTCCAGGGGTCCCACTCGGCATTGCGAAACGCGTCCCAAAACTTGGACATGAGAAATGGGAGGCAGTTCGCATCTGTGCCGAGGACGAAGTCCTGGCGGGAATTCAGGATGCGCAGAGGAAGCTTACGGCAGAAAACCCCGACAGAGTCGTGACCGTCGGCGGCAACTGTATGGCGTCGCTTGCCCTCTTCGATTACCTGCACGGGAAATACGAGAACGTTGGAATCGTCTGGATCTATGCGCATCCGGATGTATCCACGCTGAATGATGGCTACCCCAACGCTCACGCCATGGTACTTGGCAACCTTTTGGAACAGGGTGCACCGCAACTCGTTTCGCGGATGCGGCATCCGGTGTTTAAGCCGAGCGATGTCCTGCATGTCGGGCTACAGCAGCTCCACGACTATCAGGAAGTTTGCTTAAACAAGCATAGGTGTTGCGGTTTTAGCCGATGTCCTCATGGAGGAAAACGACATGCTGGGTCTGTCTGATTAAAGTCCAACAGTTTCCATGAGGCATCTAGCACGGTAAAAGCTAAAGACCCGGGAGATCCCAAACTGTCAACCATCTTTACGGGTGCAAGGGAAACGGGCAAGACAGCCCCCTCTCGCTCCTATCCGAAACGGCGCTTGAACACGGCTGGATTGCAGCGAATGTCTCCGCCATGCCCGGCATGCTCGAAGATATCATCGAGCACACAAAGGAGGCCGCAGGCCGTTACCTCTCGCAGCCCCATACACGCGTGAGCGGAGTTCAAGTTGGGCAGCGGGGCGGTTTAGCGCGCCAATATAATCAAATCGTGCACTTCCATAGCCTCTCGTCTACGTGGTGTACCGTCGTCTCCCCTTTTATCAGAGTTGGGCGATTTCAGGCACCCGAGCTGAACTCAAATTGAACTCAACGATGCCTTATCGGTCGAGGGCGTCCTAGCGAGAATATACAGAGGCGCACATTTCGCAGGGAACCTCCCATTCGTTATCATATCGGGATGCTGTCAAGGCAGCGTCAATGCGTTCGACCTACACCTTCTCGCTTTTCGAGGCCTCGTCTGCAGGACCATCGGAATCGATACGGAATCGATCGGCATACCATTCATCCGAAGCAATCACCTTATGGAGCATCTGGAGATGCAGGTCGACATAGTGGCAGAACGCCTTGCCGCATTCCACGAGAGGCGCATTGTTTCTCTCGTTGGGCTCGGCTCCAAAATTAAACTCGACCTCATAGCCCTCCCCAGGCACACCCATGCTCGGCAGAACATCAATGGAGAAGTGGACGAATCCAGACGTCACCTTGTATACATCTTTTACCTTTGGATCGAACTTCTCGAGTAAGTCTTGAAGTCTTCCATCGGACATCTTCTCACCCGAGAAATCTTTCAGCTTGTTCACAGGCACACCTTGAAACACCTGCTTGAGAAAGTCATCCTGGTCTTCGGCGGCGAATAATGCGAATGTCCGCAGGCAGACTCCAACCTGTGCGCGGAGAAGCTGGGCGACGCAAACAAGATTCCTCGACTCGAGCATGGAGATGAATCCGTCTATCAGTCTCATCGCATACTCAGAGGAGGATGCCAGATATAGATCCCATTGGGTAAAGTCGCCGTTCATGAAGGGAATCACTGCATTGCGCTCGGCGACTCTCAAGGCACTCAGGCTTTGTTCTATTTTCTCAGCTTCTTGTTTGAACTGTTCGCTATCCAAAATGCCCCCAAATGCCGGCTTCTCAACAAATCAAAAAAGCAGGAGAGACAGAGATTAGGTTCCTGCTCCACTGAACCCGCGCTTCCAGTCGAGACACTCCTCCTCGAAGATCTCCCCAGAGTCCCGTCTCTCGCGCCCCTCACGGAACTGTCCATATCAGTGTAGCCAATCCAAGCACAGCCCCACCGCACGGCCCAGTCGCTTCCGGTCCTGCGTGGCCCCATGAAGGCGGAAGGGCGTGGTTGTCGTCATCGCGTTCCTTTCTCCTCATACCTTTTGGGCATGCGTCACGGGCCCCCGCGCGGCGCCGAGAGCGAATCGGCGCAGGCTTGGGGCCAGTTGCGTAGAGGTTGAGGTTCGGGTTTCGCCGGCTTACGCAGCTTGGCGGGCAGAGCGCCCGGGCTCGCTGCGCCTAGGGCGCGGCGGGATCCGCGACGCCGGAGGTGTCGATCTCGCCCAGATTGGCGAGCTGCTCGATGAGGGGGAGGCCCATCGGGTCGTCCACCTCGACGCCGCCGAGCACGATGGTGCTGTCGCGCGTGTCGATTTGGGTTGTGAACACAGCCGGGTCGAAGCCCGAAGCGATAAAGCCAATGCCCGCGAGGACAACACCCGCGGCAACGAGCCCGCCCGCCACGGCGAGGTAGATCTTCTTCGCGCTGGTCATGGTACTCACTCCTTTCTACGCCGCGAGATGCGCGGCAGCGCCGCCCTTCTCGCCCTTGCCCTTCCAGAAGGGCGAGGCGGCCTTCCTCGCCCAGAGCGCCGAAAGGCGCGCAATTTGTTTTGAGGCGGCCCAAGCGCCAGCACCAACGAAGAGCGCCACGCCGACGAGGCCGAGCCCCACGCCCGCCGAGGCGAGGGCGTACGGGAAGTGGCCGATGGTGACGCCGCTTACGGCAAGCAGGAGCTCAACTACGCCCACGCCCCCGAGTGCCGCCGCGACGATCCACACGCAGAGTGCCAGCAGCCAGATGCAGATATAGACCGTGACGGCCACGGCGGCGAAGGCGGCGAGCAGCGGCACCCACACCGGGGAGCCCACGATGGTCAGCACCCACAGCAGCGTGGTGCTGCGCCGGCGCGTCCTCGCGATCGCGCGCGGCACGGCGGGCAGGTCGTCGAGCGTGGCCTCCGCCACCTCGCCGGGTGTGCCCATGGCGGCCACGGCCTCCTCCTCGCTCATACCGTCCTCCATGCGGTCAGCGATGGCCTCCGCATAGAACGCCTTGGTCTCCTCCACCTGCTCGGCCGGCAGGCAGGCGAGCAGCTCGCCCAACCGGCCCAGAAACTCATCGCGCGTCATGGTGCGCCCCCTCAACGTATGCGTAAATCTCCCGTACGGACGGCCACTCGGCCAGGAACTCCTCGATGCGTGCTCGCCCGTCGTCCGTGATGCGGTAGTACCGGCGCAGCCGCCCGTTGTGCTCGGCGGAGCGCGCCGTGATGCACCCGGCTTTCTCCAGGCGCTTGAGCAGCGGGTAGAGCGTCGACTCCGTGAGCCCCATGCTCGCCGGTACGTCCTTCACGATCTGGTAGCCGTAGGACTCCTCGCCGGAGACGGCCGCGAGCACGCAGGCCTCCAGGAAGCCGCGCTTCATCTGTGCCTCCATCCGCACACCTCCTCTCGTCATATACTATGCTATACACACTATATGATGCAAGGTATTAGACGTCAACTCTCATCGCGAAGATTCTCCGGCCCCTGCGCGCTGCGAACGTGATGTCGCGGGGCGGTTGGCATTATGCATGAAACGTCAAGTAACGCTCTTTTGATCCACTTCCACTCGGCCCCATTCGCCTTGTACAACGCCCCCTTTCAACCTTGGGTTCAAGAGAGCCGCTAGGCTGGACGTGCCGGACGGTAAAGTCCTGGACGCCATGGTGAACTTCTCCGATGCCATGGGGGTCACGGGTCTACGCCGATGGAGTCCCACGTACGCGGCAGGGCTCGCCCGTCACCGCTGGTCGCCGGACGGTCCCCACGCCCCGCTCGCCAACGCGCAGGCGACAGCAGCAGTCCAGCGCTGGCTGGAGACGCCGGAATGCCCAGAAGATGCGTTTCCCATCGCTGCGGCAGAGCTTTTTGCAGGGGTGGCAGTTTTTCTATATCCCAAGGTCAGACAGGCTTCGGTAGCCACCTTGGAAGCATCGCCAATAGACTCTTCCTTTATACGTTCGGCATAATCGTAGGCGATACCCACAAATTCCAGCACCGAGCAACAGGAGTACAATTGCTGCATTGTTGCCACCTGATGGGAGATGGAAGATGGACTGCGATGGCTACCCGCGCATTCCCATGCCGTTGATGTGCACCGCCTTTGTGCCGGGGCAGATTGACGCTGCGGTTGCAGGCATTTCCGACCCCGATTCGCGCGCCATTGCCACGGCAGAAGCGCTGTACTTTCGCGGACAGGCCACCCTCGCTGCCAAGACGGCGCGCTCTTATCTTGACGCCACCGACCCCGCACTGCGCTATTCCGCATGCCTTATCTGCGGATATGCCAGTCTGTCGCTCAACCGTATCGCCGATGCCCGCCGGTGCCTTGCGGGCATCCTCGATACGCCAACTGACGAGGAATCGCCCGCCGTCCACGCCACGCATATCCTGTTCGCCTCCGCCGCGAGCGTCCTGCTGCACTTGCCTTCCCCGTATTCCGCCGAAGAGTTTTATGCCCGAAGGCCTGCGCCTGTTCGCCAGCTACGTGATGGCGCATGCCCTGTACCTGCGCGGCGAATATGGCCGCAGTCTGGGCATGGCGGAAAACGCCCTGATCATGAAACAGGGAAGCTATCCCATCTCGGAGCTGTTCCTGCACCTGGCAGCTTCCATGGCATGCATGAGCCTCAAGGATATCGACGCCGCAAAAACGCACTTCGGAGCCACTTGGAACATTGCGCGCCCCGACGGCCTTATCGAGCTCATTGGCGAGCACCACGGCCTTTTGCAGGGACTCATCGAGGCATGCCTAAAATCGCAATACCCTGACGATTTCGCACGCATCATCGAGATTACGTATCGATTCAGCTACGGCTGGCGACGCATCCACAACCCTGATTCGGGCGAGGACGTGGCCGACGATTTAATGACCACAGAATTCACCATGGCCATGCTCGCTTGTCGTGGGTGAACCAACGCCGAAATCGCACGCCACATGGAAGTATCGCCGGGCACTGTTAAAAACCGCCTATCAGGCGTATACGCAAAGCTTGGCATCGGCACACGCGCCGAGCTGGTCGCGCATATGTTGCGTTAGCGACCGGGCTGCCAAGCGCATCGAACGCGTTCCGAGGGCCTGGCGCTTTCGCGCGCTCAAATTGGACATTTTGGCCTTCGAACGGCACTACCGCCACGGGGCACCTTCTCGCAAAGACAGCAACGTCCCCCTTGCGGCAGCCGCCACAGCACTCGCCGCTGTAGGCGCCGGCCTCGTCGCCTACAGCGCCCGCCGCACGGCACTCGAAACCGACACCGCCAATGAGGTCAATTCGGATAGACCTCGCTAGCTCCTAGTTACTTTTGCGAGAGACGCCGACTCGGCTCATCGAACACCAAAAGGGGCTGGCCCCGATAACTCGGAGCCAGCCCTGAGTCGCCTGACGTGAGAATCACAGCGCTACTTGAGCTTTAGCGCCTCCATCATGGGCACGGCGGCATCCCAATCGATCTTCCAGCCGATCGACACGCGGACGGTTTCACCCGTTGCGGGAGCCGTCGCAAACAGTGTATGGCCGTTGTCGGGACCGGTAAAGCGCAGCCACGTTATGCCGTTGTACTCGACCTGGTCGGTTGTTGTCTCCTTGCCTTCGTAGACCTGCTCTAGGCTTGCAACCTCTTCCTCCGGCGAGCGCGGGAAGATGCTGATGTTCAGGCGTCCTCCAGTCTCGTCGTGGAAGAAGTCTGCCTTTTCGTGCTCTTCGTTGGACGAATCCAGCGTGTACCCATCGGCGGCCTCGATACTGTACGATGCGCAATCGATGCCGGTCATATTGGCCGCGTCACCAGAATCGGCCACACCGCCGGCCGCCTTGAACTCCTTGGTCTCGCATCCCGTGGTGTCAAAGTGCATGGCCTCATGATTCTTGGCGGGGGCATAAGCGTCTACGAACTCGACAGTGATGGGCCCGTAGTACGCCGTCTTGGGCGCCCAGAAATACACGTACTCAACGGTCTCGCCCGGGCCGATATCTGGCCTCTCGGAAAGGTCGATGCCCTCGTGCAGCTCATCGGGAGCCTCGCTTGCAACGTAGTCGAGTACGGCCGCCTTGCCGGAAGTAAACAACGGGTCGCCTGCCTCAAGATCGCCCTGGGCAGCATGCACGTTAAAGGAACTGAACGTCCTGTTCTTTGTGCTGTTGTTGGTGATCTTGATGTGCAGGTAAAAGCCGTCCTGCAGCTTGGCATCGCCGCGATAGAACGTACCGTGAGCCACAGACTCATAGGTAATGTCTGCTACCTCGACCGTCTGCGAATCATAGGCCTTGGCCTTCTTGGACTTCTCCTGCACAGGTGCGCTCCCGCCCGAGCCACTCGGCGCATTACCGCCGCAGCCAGCAAGCGTACACGCCAACACAGCCGAAAGCGCCACGGTGGGAATTCCTAACAGCAGCTTCTTCGTCATGGGCTTCATCATCCTCACCGCTCCTTTCGCTTGCAGCTCATCCGTTGCCCGAGGCCTTCGTCGCCCCGTGGCATCGGCTTCCACAATGAGCGTATGACGAAACACGGCGCCGGCGAAGTGACCCGTGGCCCAAATAACGCCCCGTTAGACCCCCTTTCAGACCAAAAGGGCCCCAGTTCGCATACCCTCGGCCCACAAAACGAGACGCATGTCCCAATGTTCGATTCAATCCAACAATCCGCATGGCGCGTTTTTGACAAACGCGTCCAACCGCAAACGCAGCAGGACGCATTCGACCGCTTTCAAACTTACTCGGACAGAACCGACTCGGATTTGTCCGAGTAAACGCTGTTCCACCAAATTCCGAACGATTGTTCGATGGATTTCGTGTTGGTTGGAATCGCCTATGGGCTGGGCTATGCTACCTTGACTATCTATATGACTTAAACGCAGCAAAGGAGCACCGAGAGAGCGAGTATGGCAAAAAACACCGCAAACTATGGTAACGACAGTATCCGCCAGCTCAAGGACGAGGAGCGCGTACGCCTGCGCCCCGCCGTCATCTTTGGCTCGGACGGACTCGACGGCTGCGCGCAGGCCGCCTTCGAGATCCTGTCCAACGCCGTTGACGAGGCGCGCCAGGGCTACGGCAAGCTCATCACCCTTACCGCCTTTCGCGATGGTTCCATTCAGGTAGAGGACAACGGCCGCGGCTGCCCGCTCGACTGGAACCCCTCCGAGAAGCGCTTTAACTGGGAGCTCGTCTTTTGCGAGCTCTATGCCGGCGGCAAGTATAACAACAACCAGGGCGGCGACTACGACTTCTCGCTCGGCACCAACGGCCTGGGCTCCTGTGCGACTCAGTACGCTTCCGAATACATGGACGTCACGGTTTGGCGCGACGGCAACAAGTACTCCCTGCACTTTAAGAAGGGCAAGGTCGTCGGCGCCAAAAAGAAGGCACTCGAGATTGAGCCCAGCGACGAGGACCGTACCGGCACCACCATCAAATGGCGCCCCGATCTTGAGGTCTTTACCTCCATCAGCATCCCCCACGATTGGTATCGCGAGACCATGCGCCGTCAGGCCGTGGTCAACGCCAACGTGACCTTCCGCCTGCGCATCGAAGGTGACGATGGCGAGTTTTCCGAAGAGGATTTTTGCTATCCCAAGGGCATCGAAGACTACGTGCTCGAGAAGGTCGGTACCGACTACCTTACCGAGCCCTTCTTTATCGAGGCCGATCGTCGCGGTCGCGACCGCGAGGACCTGCCCGACTACAACGTCAAGATCACCGCATGTATGTGCTTCTCGCGCACCTTTATGATGCAGGAGTACTACCACAACTCATCGTGGCTCGAGAATGGCGGTTCGCCCGAGAAGGCAGCCCGCAGCGCTCTGACCAGCGCCATCGATGCCTACATCAAGCAACAGGGCAAGTACAACAAAAACGAAAGCGGCATTAAGTGGCAAGACGTCCAGGACTGCCTGGTGCTGGTGACCAACTGCTTCTCCACCCAGACGTCCTACGAAAACCAGACCAAGAAGGCCATCAACAACCGCTTTATCCAGCAGGCCATGACGGCCTTCTTTAAGGAACGCCTCTCGACCTACCTGATCGAGAACAAAGACGCCGCCAATAAGATCATGGAGCAGGTGCTCATCAACAAGCGCTCGCGCGAGAATGCCGAGAAGACGCGCCAGAGCATCAAGACCAACCTGCAGCAAAAGACCGACATGGCCAACCGCGTGCAGAAGTTCATCGACTGCCGCTCCAAAGACAAGAGCCGCCGCGAGATCTACATCGTAGAGGGCGACTCGGCAGCAGGCGCCATTCGCACCTCGCGCGATGCCGAGTTCCAGGGCGTTATGCCCGTCCGCGGTAAGATCCTCAACTGCCTGAAGGAGGATTATCCGCGCATCTTTAAGTCCGACATCATCATGGACCTCATGCGCGTGCTGGGCTGCGGTGTGGAGATCAAGGACAAGCGCATCAAGAACCTTGGCGCCTTCGACCTAGACAACCTCAACTGGAACAAGGTCATCATCTGTACAGACGCCGACGTCGACGGTTACCACATCCGCACGCTCGTGCTCACCATGCTCTATCGCCTGGTGCCCACGCTTATCGACGAGGGCTACGTCTATATCGCCGAGTCGCCGCTCTACGAGATCAACTGCAAAGAAAAGACCTACTTTGCCTACACCGAGCTCGAGAAGAACGGCATCCTCAAGGAGATTGGCGACCAGAAGTGCTCCATCAACCGCTCCAAGGGTCTTGGTGAAAATGATCCGGACATGATGTGGCTCACCACCATGAACCCCGAGACGCGCCGCCTGATCAAGGTGGAGCCCGAGGACGTCACCAAGATGGAAACCATGTTCAACCTGTTGCTGGGCAACGACGAGGCAGGCCGCAAGCGCCATATCTCCGAGCACGGCAAGGAATACCTGGACCAGCTGGACCTGCAGTAACAGCAAATCGATAACGACGGCCCATAAGAAGTTCAAGAGGAAATCGTGGCAAAGAAGAAGACGAAGAACCAGCCAAAGAAAAAGCAGGTCAACGCCGAGAACGTCATCGGCCTGCACTCCGAGGTCACCGACCAGCCGATCACGCAGACGCTCGAGGTCAACTACATGCCATACGCCATGAGCGTCAACGTCTCGCGCGCATTCCCCGAGATCGACGGCTTTAAGCCCTCGCACCGTAAGCTGCTCTACACCATGTACAAGATGGGCCTGCTCAAGG
>CABUJL010000011.1 GCA_902491915.1 uncultured Collinsella sp. | reverse complement strand
GCGCTTTGCGCACGACGACGGCCCCATCGACCCCACCTGCACCTGCCCGGTGTGCACGGGCGGCTACAGCCGCGCGCTCATCCGTCACATGGTCACGCAGAAGGAGATGCTCGGCGGTATTCTGCTGTCGATGCACAACATCTACTACCTGCTCAACCTTATGCAGCGTGCCCGCCAGGCCATTATCGAGGGCCGCTACGGCGCGTTTGTGAGCGACTGGATGAACAGTCCTGCGGGCGTGCTTGTGGGGGCGTTCGTGCGGTGTCGAGATCGTGTGCCAATCGACCGCGCGCAACCGGCGCCGGCCATCGCATGCGCCGGCATCGGTTGCGCGACCGCTGACCGATAGCTTGCAAGCACTTGATGCATCGTGGGTACCATACCGAATAGTTGATGTTCGGGCGGGTGTTTGGCGCATGGCGTCGACCCCGCCCGTTTTCTTTTTCTCGATAGGAGTACCCATGATTAAGAATGAGAACGTCGAGGGCGAGCCCGCCTACGACGAGACGTACCGCCGCGGCCCCGTGGTCATGCGCGGCCCCATGATTCCTAAGGACAACACCTACGCCAACCTGCTGGCGCCCGAGGAGTCGACCGACTGGCTGCATGCTGATCCGTGGCGCGTGCTGCGCATTCAGGCCGAGTTTGTCGACGGCTTTGGTGCGCTTGCCGAGCTCGGGCCCGCGGTGACCATCTTCGGCAGCGCCCGCACGCCCAAGACCGATCAACTCTACAAGGCGGCGCGTACCGTCGGCCGCAAAATCGCCCAGCGCGGCGTGGCGGTCATAACCGGTGGCGGCCCCGGCATCATGGAGGCGGCCAACAGGGGAGCGGCGAGCGTCAACGGCAAGTCAGTTGGCCTTGGCATTGAGTTGCCGCACGAGCATGGGCTCAATAAATACGTGAACCTCGGCATGGACTTCCGTTACTTCTTTGTGCGCAAGACCATGTTCGTCAAATACAGCTCGGGCGCCATCGTGTTTCCCGGAGGTTTTGGCACGCTCGACGAAATGTTCGAGGTGCTCACGCTGGTGCAAACGCACAAGGTCAAGCGCATGCCGCTCGTTTTGGTGGGCACCGAGTACTGGCAGGGCCTATTCGACTGGCTTAACGGTCCGGTGATGGACGCCGGTATGATCAGCCCGCTCGATCCCGAGCTCGTACACATCACCGACGACCTCAACGAAGCTGTCGACATTGTCCTGAGCGGGTTGATGTAGGGCGAGCGTGCCTGTTGTTGTAGTAATGAGAACGGCAGATTGATGTTATTTAACATCAGCCTGCCATCTAAACTGGGTATACTGATGCAAAAGACGAGGCGAGGAGGTCGCGTATGTCTACTGCAACGGTTAAGCCTACGACGGTTCGCATCGAAGAGGGGCTCAAGGAACAGGCGACTGAGTTCTTGGACTCAGTTGGTTTGAGTCTCAATTCGTATCTCAACCTTGCTGTTCGGCAGCTGGTAAATCAGCGAAAGATTCCTTTTGAGATTGTAGGAAGGGCGGAAGTGCCCAACGAGGCGACGAGGCGTGCCATGGTAATCGCCGAAGCTCATGAGTTGGGGATTTTGCCGGACGATAGCCCGTCATTCAACGACGCTGATGAGCTTATATCGTTCCTCGATGAGGGCTAGCGATGTTTGAGATTAAAGTCGAGGCTCAGTTTAAGGTGGATTACAAACGGACGATGCGCATCCATCCGCAGCTAAAGAGCGAGTTTAAAGCGGCGGTTGCAGAGCTTGTGGCCCATGGGTCGCTTCCAGCGGAGTACGGCGCCCACGAGCTCTCAAACCCGGGCGGAAACTACAACGGCCACATCGATTTCCACCTATCCGATGGCTTGGTCGATGTGGTCGTTCTGTACTTGCCGCATAAGACTAATCCTGTGATCCGACTGGTCAGAATGGGCTCGCATCAAGAACTGTTCCAGGGCCCACTGAGCTAGCCACTCGCTTTTAACTTGCGGTGAAATAGGGACTGATTGGCGGCTGATACGCCAAAAAACAGTCCCTATTCCACCGCAAGTGGTGGGGGTGTCCTGCCTGTTGACGTGGCATCTGGCTTTCCCTTGTGGTTGATTTCGTCTAAGAGCTCCGCTGCGATCTCGCTGTTTTTGAACCTGATGCTGCAGTCTTCTTTCTTGGGGAAAGCTAGTAGCGGGATCGTTCCGTACCAGATAGTTTCTTCGTCAATTATCGCTGCACACAAACGTCCTTCTGCTCTAATGGCATGCTCGACGTTCATTTCTGCCAAAGTCTCGCTTGCATCTTCGCGCGGAGTCGAGGCAATGAAAAACTCAAGAGCAATCCCTCGGGCAGTGGCACCTTTGATTGCATCGCCGAGCTTTGCGAGGCAGGCGGCGGATGCGTAGGGCGCGGCAATGAAGATGCTCTTGGCGGCGCCAACGATGTCTTCAACCAGAGTCTCTACGGCATTAGCCGGTTCTATGAGAATGTTTTGATCGGACTGCTCGCTGCCTCCGGTCACGTAGACTTCGTACCCGAGCTTGGCGTAGGTCTTGAGTCTCTTCTGGTACATGCGGGCGAGCATGGGTATAGATAAATCAACGTAGTCGAATATCTCAACCCGTCGCTTGCCCTCGTGGCTTCTATGGAGCCTGCCCGCCTGCTGCGTGATGCTGCCGTCCCACGATATCGGCGTGGCAATGAGTAGAGTGTCAAGGTAGGACAGATCGAAGCCCTCGCCCAAAAGGCTTTCGGTGGCGACGATGATTCGATGTTCATGCTCGAAGCGGGGAAGACTGCTCAGTATCGTTTTTCTTTCTTTGGCGTCGATTTCCCCGGTCAGGAGAACGGGTTCGTGTCCTTGGTTTTTGAGCATCCCGAACAGCTCCTCGGCATGCTTTTTCCTTTTAGTCAGCACGAGCGGATGCCGGCCGTTTGACGCAGCTTCAATAGCGTCGTTGACAATCAATTCGTTTCTAGCTGCATGCGTGCACAGCAGGTCGAGAATCTGATTGAAGTTTGCACCTGGCTCGTAGGCGGGTAGTCGAATTCCAGTAAAACGAGGCCGTACGATGCGCTGGATGCCCTGCTGAATCGCTTGCGCTTTTGGATCGATAACATAACGGAGCGGGCCGCAGAGCATGGAGAGCGCCCGCGTAAGGCCGTCGGATCGTTCGGGCGTCGCAGAAAGGCCGTATACGTATTTGGCCGGGGCGGACTTGAGAATAAGCTCGAGCTGTGGTGCGGCGGCATGGTGGCATTCGTCGCAGATAATGAGGCCGTAATTACGAACAAGGCCCTTAACTATCGGCTCTCCGGTTTGGCGGTCTTTGCCAGATAACGACTGGAATGAAGCGATGTCGACGAGGCCGCTTACGGCCATTTTGCCTCCTCCTATTTGTCCGATGACCGGAGGCTGCCTTTTGCTGATTCGTCCTTTTGGGGTTCGGACGGGCTCCCTGTTGTCCGTAATGTCGATAAATCGCTCGAGCTGGGATTTCCATTGGGTTATGAGTGCGGTTTTGGGAACGATGACGAGCGTTGGAAGACCAATGGATGCAATAAGATAAGCTCCGATGACTGTTTTACCGAAGCCTGTCGGCGCGGACATGATTCCGTCTTCGTATATGAGCATCTGATCAGCGGCGATTTGCTGCTCAGGGCGAAGGACTCCTTTAAATGCCATAACAATCGGATTACCCGATTTGCGCTCGTCTGAATAGTGGGCGGTAACGCCGGTCTCTTGAACTAGCTGCTCAAGTTGAGTTTTGCAGCCCCGGGGAATTGCAACATGACCATCTCTCAGTTCGCTAAGGTCTATGAGTCGCGGTTTGCCGAATACTGATTGATGCATGGACTGCGCGCGATAGAATGCCGGATTGGCAAATGTCGCAAGTCCGCGGATTTCCATTTGAGCTGCTGGACTCAGAGACTTCTCGGGGATGTACAGCATATCGGCTTGAATAACGGGCAGCGATGAGGGAAAGTCCCGCGATGTGAGTGGTAGTCGCTTTCGTGGTCTTTGGGCATACCGTTTGCCCTTGTTTGCCACCGTAGTTGTTGCTGGTCCGTGCGGGTTGTTTCCAGGGGCCTCAATCAGATCTTGCACCGTCGAGCGCGGAATCAGCTGGACTTGTGATAGATAGAGCCATTGGTCGGGAAAGGGCTTGAATTGTTCGTCTACAAATACACTGTTTCCTTCACGTTGCGCCTTGCCTTGAAAGGGGAGTGCGATGAGGTTTCCGAAGCCTCCATCGGGAATAGTGGCCTGAGCGGGTAGCATTCGATCAAAGGCCTCGAACGTGATTGTCTTATTATGCGCCGCAGCTTCGGTTATGAGGCAACTTCCAAACTCTCGGGCAGCCTTTGCGCTGATTGGCTCGAGGAAGAAAAACCAGATGTGGGCGCCGTTGCCGGACCTTGAGCGCTCAACGGCGGCGTTAATGCCCCGTCGTATTGCAACAAGCCGTACGGCATTTGTTGCCTCTTTCCAGTCCGCTTTGTCAAAATCGATGACGAGAACTTTCGTGTTGCAGTTCCTATCGAGAACATATTGCCCGAGGACATCGCGGAACCGGTCATCGTTGCCTTTAAAGTGAGCAATGATTGCGGCATCGCTTAATTCCGGGAAGACGCGATTGCTGCATTCTACGCATTTAACTCTTTGATGGGCTGCTTTGGGGCAAATTCCTGGCTCCCACTCATTAGCACAAGCAGGCGTATAGCCAATGCCCCCGTCCTTTCTGCGATATCCATGAGCGTAAACATCTTTGCGCCCGGTAAAGAGACTGCGAAAGAGCTCGAGTTTATCGCGTGCTGGGCTCGCGCTGGTGACGATGCCCTCGATTTGCGCTCGTTCATCGAACAAAGCGCCAGCTTCTTCCCACTCTTCTAGCGTTGCGTAGCGTACGTCTGAACCGTTGTTGCAAATGACGATTTGTCGGTGTTGGTCCGATATATGTGTGATCGTCTGATCGTATTTAAATTGTGCGGTCCCAAAGAGGGCGTATTGATGCATGGCGTTGCCCATTTGAATGCCGTCCTTGTATTGGAGTTGTTGAGACGAGGGTACGGCATTACGGCTTTTTGGGATATGTAATTTCGATTCAAGTTTGCTAATGGCAAGGGATTATTCTGCGAGCGGCTTTCGGTCGATGCCAAGGCGCGCGACGGCCCTTGATAATCAGGGTTTGCGGTCATATAGGTAGCCGGAGGCGTAAAGAGCGGACCTCATTCAGACCCGGTGGGCAAAAAATGGCAAATATGAGTACTGTTGCTCGGTTAGTCTCATATCATTTGAGAAGTATCTAAGACCAATTGACTGAGTTTTAGTATATTCACCCCTCTAAACACGACGATTCGGGGCTTTATGGAGCTTGAAATCGGTGGAAGCGGGCAATTTCAGCGACATTTTGCTGTTACTAAATTTATGACAGTACTCATATTTGCCATTTTTTGCCCACCGGGTACCGCTAGGGGCTAGTCGAAGCTCCCCCAAACAGCTGGGAATGCGCCGATCGTCAGCATATCTTGTATATGGATGGCTCAGCAAAAGAAGTTGCGGTGGAATAGGGATTGATTTGCGGCCGATAAGCCAAAAACAGTCCCTATTTCACCGCAACTGATGTGGGCGTCCCTAGCGAGTTGGCTGGTAGCGCGGGCAGTAGCTGATGGCGATGGCGTCGACGCCTACGTGGGTCGCGATGGTGCAGCCGATGGGGCCGGTGCCGGCGTCTACGTAGTTCTGGCCTGCGAGCGCCTGGTTGACGAGCTCGTGCTCCTCGGCGGCGCCGGTCGTGAGTACGCGCACGCTCGAACCCGGGTGTTCAGCCAAAAACGCGAGGCAGTCGGCCATGGTGTTGGCGACGATGCGCTTGGCGCCGCGGCCCTTCTTGATGGCCTTGATCTCGCCCGATTTCCACTCCGGCGAAACGGCTAGGCGAATGTTGAGCATTTGCGTGAGCTGGCCGGCGAGTTTAGGTGCGCGGCCGTTCTTAACGAGGTTTTCGAGCGTGCGGGGAATCAGCAGCAGGTGGGCGTCGGGCAGCGTCGCGCGGATCTGCGCCTCGGTCTCGTCCAGGCTGCGGCCGTCCTCGCGCATGGCCAGCGCGTACTCCACCAGCAGGCCCTCGGCGCCCGAGCCGGTGCGCGAGTCGATGCAGCGCACGTCGAGCTCGTGCGTTTCGGCCGTCAGGCTGGCGTTGGCATAGCAGGCGGACCACTCGCTGCACAGCGAGATAAAGATGGCGCTGTCGTGGCCGTCGGCGAGCACGCGATCAAAGAGCGCCTTGAACTCACCGGCGCTCGGCTGCGAGGTGTGCGGTAGCTGCTCGGAGCCTGCCATGCGGGCGACGTACTCCTCGGCGGTGATCTGCACCTGGTCGAGCAGGTCCTCACCTTCGATAATTACATGCAGCGGAATCACGTAAATGCCGAGCTCTTGGGCGCGGGCGGGGGAGATGTCCGACGTGGAGTCGGTTATGATGGCAAAAGACATAATTGCACCTTTCGTTGGGGCGCTTGCGCGCCGCCTTCTGAGAGCAAAGTGCGACAAGTATAGTGGAGTCGTTCCACATTGCCAGCTTTATTTGTTGAATAGTCAACAGTTTGAAGTGTCGGTGTGGAAATCGTCAACTGGGGAAGAGGAATGCCGATGGAGGCGTTGGAGATAGGCAAGCGGCCGGTTGTGCTGTTCGATTTTGACGGCACGGTGGCAGATACGGGCCGGGCAGTGATGACCTCGACGCGCAAGACGCTGGCTGCGCGCGGGTTTTCGGAGGCGCAGATGGGTGATCTGCGCCGTATGATCGGGCCGCCCCTGTGGAAGAGCTTTCACGACTTTTACGGCTTTTCCCGCGAGGAGTCGCTTGTGGTGGCCGACGAGTACCGCGCCTTTTTTGATGAGCTGGGGCCGGAGGAGTACCCCGTGTTCGATGGGGTCCCCGAGCTGCTGGATGGGTTGGCCGCCCAGGGCAAGCGTATGGCCGTGGCGACGTCTCGCATGGAGGCGAAGTGCATCGATATGGTTCATGAGCTGGGGCTTTGCCAGTTCGAAGCTGTGGTTGGCATGAATCCGCCGCAGGGACGCGAGACCAAGGCCGATTCGGTTCGCGATGCCCTGGCGGCGCTCGGCGCGACGGCCGACGATGCCGTGATGATCGGCGATCGCTTTAACGATGTGGAGGGCGCGCACGCGATGGGCGTGCCGTGCATCGGCATCTATTCGGGCGCGGCAGCGCCGGGGGAGCACGAGGCCGCGGGCGCCGATGCGGTGGTGCACTCGGTGGCCGAGCTTGCTAAACTTTTCGCTATCTAATAGACATAATGTGAGGGGCGGGCGTACCCGTCGCTCATTGGTAAGGAGGTCGTTCATGAATCAGGTGGAGCAGAGCGTTGCCGAGTATGTCGACGAGGTCTGGGAGGATGTCGTTGCCGATATCGAACAACTGGTGAGCTATCCGTCCGTGGCCGTTGCTGCCGATGCGGAGCCCGGTGCGCCGTTTGGCCGCCCGGTCCGTGACGCGCTCGATTGCGCGCTCGGCATTGCGCAAAAGCTCGGCTATCAGACGAGCGACGACGGGGGCTATGTGGGAATCGCCGATATCCCGGGTCGCGGCGACAAGCAGCTCGCGACTATCTGCCACGTGGACGTGGTTCCCGCTGGCCCCGGTTGGAACACCGACCCGTTTGCGATGGAGCGCCGCGAGGGCTGGCTGCTCGGTCGCGGCGTGATTGACGACAAGGGTCCGGCGGTGCTGTCGCTCTACGCCGGCGCTTATCTGCTCAAGCACGGCATTACGCGCGCTGCTGGGCTGCGATGAGGAAGTGGGCATGTCCGACGTTCACCATTATCTGGAGAACCACGCAGACCCCGACTTTTTGTTTACGCCCGATGCCGAGTTCCCGGTCTGCAATGCCGAGAAGGGCCAGTTTGGGCCGACGTTCGTGAGCTCCAAGATCGACGGCGGGCGCATCGTGTCGTGGAGCGGCGCCGAGGCGAGCAATGCCATTCCGTCGCAGTCCATCTGCGAGCTCGCGATTGCCGCCGATGAGCTGCCGGCGCCGGTCGAGAACGCCGATCGCCTTGAGATCACGACACTCGATAACGGGCATGCGCAGATTTTTGCCCACGGCATTGGCGGTCATGCCTCGATGCCTGAGGGCACTATCAACGCTGTCGGCCTGATCGTGGCGTATCTGCGCGAGGCCGAGGACGCGTTTGGCGCCCGTGACAAGCGCCTGTTGACGCCCGCCGAGCACGAGTTTGTCAAGTTTTTGGCCTTTGTGCATGCGGACGCCTATGGCCGCGGCCTGGGTATCGATGCGACGAGTCCGGCGTTTGGCCCGCTTACCTGCAACGCTGGCGTCATCCGCGTGGCGGATGGCCATATCGAGCAGGTCATCGACGTGCGCTTCCCCGACAGCACGAGTGCCGATACCATCCGCGAGCAGCTCGATCCGCTCGTGGGCCGTTTCGGCGTGACGTGCCAGCTGGGTCGCGCGAAGGTGCCGTTCTCGGTCTCTGCCGATGATCCGGCCGTGAAGGCGCTTATCGATACCTATAACGAGTTCACCGGCAAGCATGCTGAACCCTTTGCCATGGGCGGCGGCACGTACGCGCGCAACTTTGCCCGCGCCGTCTCGTTTGGCCCCGAGGAGACCGGCCTGGAGCTGCCCTCGTGGGGCGGCCAGATGCACGGCCCCAACGAGTGCGCCAACGAGGAACAGCTCAAGCAGGCGCTCAAGATCTATATTGTTGCGATCCTCCGTTTGAATGAATTAGAGCTTTAAGGTTACGCGGTTTTACCAAACCGCGTAACAGCTCGACGCTGCAAACGCCCCTAAGCGGCAATCTGACGTTCAATCGTCGGTCGCGTACCCAAAGTACGCTTCCCTCCTCTTTCACGTCACCTTGCTCGCTTAGGGGCGTTTTCGCTGGCTTATGCTCAACCTGCGGGGTTTCCAAGGTAGTCCTTGGGGACGTTCTTAAATGACTAGTCAAACAAGAACGTCCCCAACGACTAGTCGTTTAAGAACGTCCCCAACGACTGCTTCCCTTTGGTGTAAAAGGTGCGCCATGTTCGGCGCTGGATTGTTATCCGTTTGTAAAGGCTGGGCAGAGCTTGCGGTAAAGGTCTATCAATAGCCCGTAAGAAACCGCGGTTGGCGCTGGTGCTGCCCGATCGAGGCCGTATCTTTCCAAACAGCAAAGCGGGCAGGGTGCCCGCGAGTCGCATGTACGAAAGGAAGATCATGCTCGATCAGGCTTATTCTCGTCGTCAGTTCCTCGGCCTCGCTGGTGGTTTTGCCAGCATCGTCGGTCTCGGTCTCGTTGGTTGCGGCGCATCCGATGCCGCCGACAAGGGTAGCGCCGCTGCTGCCGAGTCCGTCTCCGGCGAGGTGACTTACGACGGTGCCTCTTCGTTCCAGGCTCTCGTCGAGGCCGCTGCCGAGAAGTTCATGGACGCCAACCCCGATGTCTCCGTCTCCGGCTCGGGTAACGGTTCGGGCAAGGGCCTGACCGCTGTTGCCGCCGGCACCGTCACCATCGGCAACTCCGACGTCTTCGCCGAGACCAAGCTCGAGGCCGACCAGGTCAAGAACCTCGTCGACCACGAGGTTGCCGTCGTGGGCATGGGCCCCGTCGTTTCCAAGAACGTGACGGTCGACGACCTGTCCCTCGAGCAGCTCAAGGGCATCTTCTCCGGCCAGATCACCAACTGGAAGGAGGTCGGCGGCGACGACGCCAAGATCGTCGTTCTCAACCGCAAGGCTGGCTCTGGCACCCGTGCCACCTTCGAGGCCGCCGTTTTTGGCGACGAGGCCGTCGACTTTAAGGGCGACGCCGAACTCGACAAGTCCGGCGATGTCCAGACTCAGATGGGCAGTACCGACAACGCCATCTCCTACCTCGACTTCTCGCACTTTGATGACTCCAAGTTCAACGCCATCAAGGTCGAGGGCGTCGAGCCCAAGAGCAAGAATGTCACCGACGACTCCTTCAAGATCTGGGCTACCGAGCACATGTACTGCGCTAAGGATGCCGACGAGGCCACCAAGGCCTTCCTGGAGTTCATGCTTTCCGATGACGTCCAGGGCAAGCTCGTCGAGGAGCAGGGCTTTATCCCGTCTCTGCCATGAAGGTCGTCAAGGACGCCAGCGGCAAGGTCTCCGCTAAATAAGTAATCGCCCCGGAAAGGTTTGCAATGGCAACACAGCTGCCAAAGCGCGACCTTGAGAACGTGGGCCTGGGCGTCACGGGCGCGTGCGTTGCGCTCGTGACGCTTGTCGTTGCCGCACTCATCTTTATGGTCGCCCAAAAGGGCCTCTCGGCTTTTCTCAAGGACGGCGTTTCGGTCGTCGAGTTCTTCACCGGCACCAAGTGGGACCTGGCCAACACAGCCGAAAGCGGCCTGCCCTACACCGGCGCCCTGCCCCTGATTGTCACCTCGTTTGCGGTCATGGTGCTCTCCACGCTCATCGCGCTGCCCATCGCCATCGGCTCTGCCATCTTTGCGGTCGAGATTAGCCCTAAGTTTGGCTCTAAGATCTTTCAGCCGCTCATTGAGCTTTTGACCGGCATCCCCTCGGTCGTCTTTGGCCTGATCGGTTTTCACGTGGTCGTCGGTCTTATGAAGAGCGTTTTCCACGTGAGCACGGGCCTGGGCATCTTGCCCGGCGCCATCGTGCTGGCCGTCATGATCCTGCCGACCATGACCACGCTTTCGGTCGATGGCCTGCGCGCCGTGCCCGACAGCTACCGACAGGGCTCGCTCGCGCTGGGCTATACCCGCTGGCAGACCATCTGGCACGTGGTGCTCAAGTCCGCCATGCCGTCGCTCATGACCGCGGTTATCTTGGGCATGACCCGCGCCTTTGGCGAGACGCTCGCCGTGCGCATGGTCATCGGCGGCATCGAGGCCATGCCGACGTCGCTGCTGTCGCCGGCTTCGACCATCACCACCACGCTCACCACGTCCATGGCAGTCTATGCCGAGGGCTCGGCCCAAGACGATGTTCTGTGGGCGCTCGGCCTGCTGCTGATGGGCATGAGTCTCATCTTCATCCTGATCATCCACCTTATCGGCCGCAAGGGGGCGAAGGCTCGTGGCTAGCACGCGTATCCACATCGACGAGGCGAGGCTCGGGCGTGTCCAAAAGCAGGACCGCTTCGCCACGGGCGTGTTGACGGCGATCGTCGCCATCGTCATGCTCATCGTCGTCTCCATGGTGGCCTATATCCTGTTCGAGGGCATCTCGACGCTGTTCCAGCCGGGCTTTCTCACGGAGCCGTCGCGCGCCAACGGAACGCAGGGCGGCGTGCTCTACCAGCTGTTCGACTCGTTCTACCTGCTGCTGATCACCCTGATCATCTCGGTGCCCATCAGCCTGGGCGGAGCGGTCTTTTTGGTTGAGTACGCGCCGGACGGACCCATCCGCGACATCGCCTCCACCGCCATCGAGACGTTGTCCTCGCTGCCTTCCATCGTCGTCGGCATGTTCGGTTTTCTGGTGTTCTCGGTGCAGCTGGGCTGGAAGTACTCCATCATCTCCGGCGCCGTCGCGCTCACCATGTTCAACATCCCCATCCTGGTGCGCGTGATCCAGCAGGCGCTCGAGGACGTGCCGCAGGCCCAGCGCGATGCGTGCCTGGCCATGGGCCTCACTCGCTGGGAGGCCACGCTGCACATCCTGATCCCCGAGGCCATGCCTGCCATCGTGACGGGCATCGTGCTTTCGGCCGGTCGCGTGTTTGGCGAGGCCGCAGCACTGCTTTTTACCTCGGGTATGAGCTCGCTGAACTTCTTGAGCTTTAACCTGTCGAGCCCCACCTGCGCTTGGAACGTGTTCCGTCCCGGCGAGTCGCTCGCCGTGCACATCTACAAGATCTATGGCGAGGGCAGCCCCGAGGCCCAGCAGATTGTTTGGGGCACCGCGGCGCTGCTGATGATTTGCGTGCTGCTGTTTAACGTAGTCGCCCGTATCGTGGGCAAGCAACTGGCAAGAAGGATGACGGCCGAATGAGCGAGATGAATGCAACGCCCGCAACCGAAGCGGCATCGTCCGAGACACAGGACTTCCTGTCGAGCGTGGGGGAGAGCGAGAAGCGCGTGCGCGTGAGCGGCAAGGCCGCGAGCGACGAGGTCGTGCTCTCCACCAAGGACGTCAACGTGTACTATGGCGACCACCATGCACTGCACAATACGTCGCTCGACTTCCACAAGGGCGAGATCACGGCGCTCATTGGGCCTTCGGGCTGCGGTAAGTCGACCTTCTTGCGTAGCCTCAACCTCATGAATCGCGAGATTCGCGGTTGCCGCGTGGAGGGCGAGATCAACTATCGCGGGCGCAACGTGAACACCAAGACCGAAAACACCTACGAGCTGCGCCGCTCCATTGGCATGGTGTTTCAGCAGCCCAACCCGTTCCGCAAGTCCATTCGCGACAACATCACGTTTGCGCCTAAGCGCCACGGCATCACCGACCGCGACGAGCTCGACCGCATGGTCGAGGAGAGCCTGCGCGGCGCGGCGCTGTGGGACGAGGTCAAGGACAAGCTCGACAAGAGCGCCCATGCGCTTTCGGGCGGCCAGCAGCAGCGCCTGTGCATCGCGCGCACGCTGGCGCTCAACCCCGACGTGATCTTGTTCGACGAGCCCTGCTCGGCGCTCGACCCCATCTCGACGCTGGCGATCGAGGACCTCATGTCGTCGATCGTTGCCGACCGCGCCATCGTCATCGTGACGCACAACATGGAGCAGGCGTCGCGTGTGTCCAACCGCACGGCGTTCTTCTACATGGGCGATATGGTCGAGTACGACGAGACTGACGAGATTTTCCAACGGCCCAAGGACAAGCGGCTGAATGATTACCTCACCGGCATGTTCTCCTAGTCCGGGACATGCTTGAGGCCCGCGGTGGCCACGGTCGCCACGGGACTGATTGGAGAGGCGGGTCATCTCTTGTGGGAGATGGCCCGCCTTTTGCTCTGCGACCGAAACGACCACCACAAAGGGGACAGGCGCCTTCGTGGTGGTTTGGGGTGGGGCTCGCTGCTATCATGGACAACGTTGAATTTCTACGAAGGAGCAGGGCATATGGCGATTCTTTTGGGATGCGATTCCGTCAGCCTAGAGTTTCCCACCAAGCATATTTTCGATAGCGTGACGCTCGGCGTGGGCGAGGGCGACCGCATTGGTATTGTCGGTAAAAACGGCGACGGCAAGTCGACGCTGCTGAGCGTGCTCGCTGGCACGCTGGAGCCCGACGACGGACGCGTGACGCACCGCCGCGGCACGACGATCGGTCTGCTCGGCCAAAAGGACAACCTGGTCGATACTGATACCGTGCATCATGCCGTTGTGGGCGACGCCCCCGAGTACGAGTGGGCGTCGAGCCCCCGCACGCGCCAGATCCTCGCCGGCCTCATCAGCGATGTGCCCTGGGAGGGCACGGTGGGCGAGCTTTCGGGCGGTCAGCGCCGTCGCGTGGACCTCGCGCGCTTGCTGATCGGCGATTACGACGTGCTCATGCTCGACGAGCCCACCAACCACCTGGATATGCGCACCATCAACTGGCTCGCGCGTCACTTAAAGGCCCGCTGGCAGCGCGGCCAGGGTGCCATGCTCGTGGTCACGCACGACCGCTGGTTCTTGGACGAGGTCTGCACCAGCATGTGGGAGGTCCACGACGGCCAGGTCGATCCCTTCGAGGGCGGCTATTCGGCATACATCCTGCAGCGCGTGGAGCGCGACCGCATGGCCGCCGTTACCGAGGAGCGCCGTCGCAACATGGCGCGCAAGGAGCTCGCGTGGCTGAGCCGCGGTGCCCAGGCTCGTTCCACCAAGCCCAAGTTTCGCGTGGATGCCGCTCGTGAGCTGATCGCCGACGTGCCGCCCGTGCGTGACGAGCTGGAGCTCAAGCGCCTCGCCGTGAGCCGCCTAGGCAAGCAGGTTATCGATGTGGTCGACGTGGACGCCGGCTATGCGGATGCCGATGGCGCGCCCAAGCAGGTACTCTCCGACGTGACCTGGCTCATTGGTGCGGGCGACCGCTATGGTCTTTTGGGCGAGAATGGCGCTGGCAAGTCGACGCTGCTTGATGTGATCCAGGGCAAAATTGCGCCCACGCGCGGCCGCGTGAAGATTGGCCAGACAGTGCGCTTTGGCGTGCTGTCGCAGCAGCTCGAGGAGCTCGAACCCTACATGGGCGACACGATCCGAGAGGTGCTCAGCAACTATAAGAAGTACTACGTCATCGACGGCAAGGAGACTTCGCCCGAGAAGCTCTGCGAGCGTCTGGGCTTTACGACGCAGCAGCTCTGGAGTCGCATCGGCGATCTTTCGGGCGGCCAGCGCCGTCGCCTGTCGCTGCTACTGACAATCCTGGACGAGCCCAACGTGCTCATCCTGGACGAGCCCGGCAACGACCTGGATACCGACATGCTGGCGATTGTCGAGGATCTGCTCGACGGCTGGCCCGGCACGCTGATCCTGGTGACGCACGACCGCTTTTTGATGGAGCGCGTGACCGACCAGCAGTGGGCGCTGCTCGACGGCCACCTGACGCATATGCCCGGTGGCGTGGACCAGTACCTGCGCCTGTGCAACGCCACCGCCGAGGGCGAGCCCGTGGGCGCGCCGAGCGCCAAGACCGGCACGTTTGACACCGGTGCCGCGGCAGCTGCGGCCGAAAAGCCCAAGTCGAGCGGTCAGCCCAACGGCCTGTCCAACGCCGAGCGCCAGAAGCTCCGCCGCGAGGTGAGTTCGCTCGAGCGCAAGATGGAGACGCAGCGCGCCCGCGTTGAGGAGGCCGAGGCAGCAATGGCCCAAGTCGATCCCACCAACTACACGGCGCTCGGCGAGCAGCAGGCAAAGATCGACGAGGCTCACGCCGCCATGGACGAGCTGGAGATGGCGTGGCTCGAGGCGAGCGAAAAGCTCGAGGGCGAGGAGTAGACGAGGATGATCAAAGCCGCGTTTTTCGATATCGACGGCACGCTGCTGAGCTTTAAGACCCACCGGATTCCGGCGTCGGCGCAGCAGGTGCTCGACAGCTTTCACGAGCAGGGGATCGCATGCGTGATCGCCACGGGTCGCCCGACCTACCAGATGCCGGACTGGCTGTTCGACCTGGGCTGGGATGCGTACATTACGCTCTCGGGTCAGCACTGTTTTGATGCCGAGGGGGTTTACCGCAGCTGTCCGATCGATCCGGACGACGTTGCGGTGATTGTGGACCAGGTGGCGCAGGGGCGCTATGACTCGCTGTGCATGCAGGGCGAGAACTCGTTTGTGAACCGCCTGTCCGAGCGCGTGGTGACGGCTGGCAGCAACGCGGGAATCGTCTACCACGAGGAGCCGTTTGAGCACGCCTTTGACGCACCGGTCTACCAGTTCTGCGCCTTTGTGGACCCGGCCGACGAACATATCGTGACCGACGCCGTGTCGCATTCGCTCACCACGCGCTGGTGCGACCTGTTCTGCGACATTATTCCCGCTAACGGCGGCAAGGACCTGGGCGTGGCGGCGACGCTCGAGCGGCTTGGTATCGACGCGAGCGAGGCGATTGCCTTTGGCGACGGCGAGAACGACCTGTCGATGTTCTCGGCCGTGGGCACAAGTGTGGCCATGGGCAACGCACAGGACACGGTGAAAGCTGCGGCGACCTATGTGACGACAGCCGTGGACGACGACGGCATCTACAACGCCGCGAAGCACTTTGGACTGTTATAGCTGCGGCTCGGCACCTGGGGACGTTCCTTTTCTGCCGGCAGCTGGGGACACTCCTTGCGGGGCGTCCCCATTTTGTTTTCGTCCCGCACGTTTTGTGAAACACGGCTAACTTTTAGACAAAGTAGTAAGACATGGGCAACTTTTGCGGTAAAGTTAGCCGTGGAAAGTATCCAAAGGCTAACTAGCAATCATCGCGAAAGGCGGCCCATGGCCCTACGTGAATCCGGAGAAGACTATCTCGAATCGATCTACGTTCTGTCGGAACGTCAGGGCATCGTGCGCTCGATCGACGTTGCGGAGTACCTCGGCGTAACCAAGGCGAGCGTTTCCAAGGCCATGGCGACGCTGGAAAGCAACGGCTATGTCGAAATGGGCAAACGAGATGTTCATCTGACAGAGCGCGGTCTGGAGGTCGCGCGCCAAATGTGGGAGCGCCACTGCTTTTTCGTGGGGCTGCTAGAGGATGCGGGTGTTTCGGCTGAGGTCGCGTCGCAAGAGGGCTGCCACATGGAGCACTGCCTAAGCGAGGAAAGCTTCGAGAAGCTGAGGGCGATGCTGGGACGGGAAGATGTGGCGGGCCCAACAACGGAAGCCTAACTGACTTACAGTGGCGCGGAGTTCGCGCAAAGCGCGAACCAGCGACCGGGACCAGTAGTCCCGCCAACCAAGTCCAACTCAGACAAGGAATCCCGCAAGCAAGCGATGCCCAAGAACCTTCAGCTGTGTCAATGCAGGCCGGGACCGGGTTTGGTTTTGAAAACACTCCGCAGCGCGAGGCCCGTCTTTCCGTTGCTCCGCAGGAGCAGGAAAGACGGGCCTCATGCGCGAGGACGTTTTCAAAACCAAGCCCGGTCCCGGCCGGACAGCCCACGAACGCTACAGGTTCTTGACACCCATCGCGCGCATGGCGTTCAGGATGGCGATGATCGCCACGCCTACGTCGCCGAACACGGCAAGCCACATGTCGGCAATGCCCAGCGCTGCCAGCACCAGGATCAGCAGCTTAACGCCCAGCGCAAAGATGATGTTCTGCCAGACAATCGCCATGGTCTTGCGCGCCACGCGGATCGCGCGGGAAATGTTGGACGGCTTGTCATCCATCAGCACGACGTCCGCCGCCTCAATTGCGGCGTCCGAGCCCATGGCGCCCATGGCGATGCCCACATCGGCACGGGTAAGCACGGGTGCGTCGTTGATACCGTCGCCGACAAAAGCGAGCTTGCCCTTGCCGTTCTCGCTCGCAAGCAACGCCTCAACACGCTCGACCTTGTCGCCCGGCAGCAGCTGCGCGTGGAACTCGTCGAGACTGAGTTGCTTGGCCACAGACGCCGCAACCTCCTCGCGGTCGCCCGTGAGCATGACGGTGCGCTTGACGCCGGCGGCGTGCAGGTCGCTGATCGTCTGCTCGGCATCGGCCTTGACGGTGTCTGCAATCACGATGTGGCCGGCGTACACGCCATCAACGAGCACATGCAGAATCGTTCCGATGACCTCGCAATCGGGCGCTTCGACTCCGGCCGCGGCGAGCATCTTTGCGTTGCCAACGACGACGTGCTTGCCGTCGATGGTTGCCGTCACGCCATGGCCCGCGTCGTTGGTGGAGTCGCTTACGCGCTTGGGGTCGACCTCGCCCTGGTAGGCGACACGTACGGACTGCGCGATGGGGTGATCGGAGAACGACTCAGCAAGGGCTGCGACTTCGAGCAACGACTGCTCGGTATAGCCGGCCTCGGGGTGTACCGCGACCACCGAGAACGTGCCGTTGGTGAGGGTGCCCGTCTTGTCAAAGACGACGGTGTCCACGTCGGCGAGCGTCTCGAGGTAGTTAGAACCCTTGATGAGAACGCCCAGCTTGGACGCGCCGCCGATGCCGCCAAAAAAACTGAGCGGCACGCTGATCACCAACGCGCACGGGCAGCTGACGACCAAGAAGGTCAGGCCGCGCAGAATCCAGTCGGACCAGGCACCGGTGACCAGGCCACCGCCGAGCGCGAGCACCGCGGCAGCGCCGGTGACGGCGGGCGTGTAGATGCGGGCAAAGCGCGTGATGAAGTTCTCGGTGCGTGCCTTCTTTTCGCTGGCATTCTCCACGAGTTCCAGGACGCGTGCGACGGTGGACTCGCCAAAGCGCTTGGTGGTGCGCACGTGGATGAGCCCCGTCATGTTGATGCAGCCGCTGATGATATCGTCTCCGGTTTTGGCCGGGCGGGGGACCGACTCACCGGTAAGGGCGGCGGTGTCGAGCTGGGTTTCGCCCTCGACGATGACGCCGTCGATGGGCACGCGCTCACCGGGCTGGACCACGATCACGGTGCCGACGGCGATGTCATCGGGGAAGACCTGCTCGAGTGTGCCGTCGGGCTGCTCGACGTTAGCGTAGTCGGGCGCGATGTCCATCATGGCACTGATCGACTTGCGGCTCTTGCCCACGGCGTACGCCTGAAACAGCTCGCCGACCTGGTAGAACAGCATGACGGCGGCGCCTTCGGCCATGTGCGGGTCGGTATCGGGGAAGAGCACCATGGCAAACGCGCCGATGGTCGCGACGGCCATGAGGAAGCTCTCGTCGAAGGCCTTGCCGCGGCGGATGTTATTGAATGCCTTTTGCAGTACGTCGTAGCCGGCAATCAAAAACGGCACGAGGAACAGCACAAAGCTGGCGTAGATGTCGCCCGGGGTGCCGAATGCGGCAGTGAGGGTGCCGAGCTCATCGAGGGCGTACACCACGGCAAAAATGCCCAGCGCTACCAGGATGCGGTTGCGCTTATGCTCGAGTGATTCTTTTTTCTTGCGCTTCTTCTTTTTCTTTTTGGGGTCGGCGGTGGCCATGACTCGTATCCTCCCATTTGAATGTATGAACATTCGCTCATATAATTTCGCGAGCAAAGGCCGCAGCGAGCGCGGCCTTGCAGGTTGGCGTAAACCTGGGCTAGAGAATAATCTCGCAGTCCGGCTCGGCGTCGGCGGTGAACTCCACAACGCGGTCGAGGACCTCGTCGAACTCGGCGTCATCGGCCTCGAGCGTCAACTTCTGGGTCATAAAGTTGACGGACACGGATTTGACGCCCTCGAGCTTGGCCAGCTCGTCCTGAAGCTCGCGCGCACAGTTGGCGCAGTCGATCTCATCGAGCTTAAACTGCTTTTTCATGGTGGGTTCCTTTCCCTGTATTTGCGGCTTGGGTGCAGGCCGCGCTGGTACCGTGGTTGGCTGCTATTCGCAGATGTGGCTCATGCCCTGGTTGAGCATGGTGTAGACGTGGTCGTCGGCGAGCGAGTAGAGGATATTGCGCCCGTCGCGCCGGAATTTAACCAGGTGCGACTGCTTGAGTGTGCGCAGCTGGTGCGATACTGCCGACTGCGAGGTTTCGGTCGCTTCGGCGATGTCTGCCACGCAGAGCTCGCGGCCCATGAGGGCGTAAAGGATCTTGATACGCGTGGTGTCGCTGAAGACCTTGAACAGGTCGGCGAGGTCGTAGAGAAGTTCCTCGTCGGGAAGGTCCTCGGGCGAGCAGGTGGTGGGGATCGCGGGTTCGGTGGCCTCGATGTCGGGTTTCGTTTCATCAACGCGAATGCTCATTGCAATATCCTTTCATATGAACATGCGCTCATATAACTTGCTTTCGATTATATGAGTGCATGTTCATATGTCAATGACGTTCAGGTAATTCGTTGTACAAAATGATGGGGAATAGTGGACGAGATCCCGGACTGAGCGTTTTTTGATAGTCGATGCCAAGGTGGGTACCCTCGTGCCGTGCAAAAAGTGGAGTATTCTGTAACTATAGGGGTCCGCTAATTTATTGCAGGTCATATAATGCAGTTCAAGAGTTATCTTAGGGTGTTAATCCGATGAGTTCTTCCTCAAATGTTGCCTAACGCTCTCACGCAAGAGTGATTTCGCTTCACATTTGGATCCACTCGAGGGTGATAGACACCCGACCCTGCTGAATACTCGCAATTTTGCACGTCGCTAGGGTACCCACCTTGTTAGCCGGCCTAGTCTCCGGCCCCGAAGACCCTGCCCTCGGGCGCGAGGCTGCTTGTTTGGGCAAATGATGGGCTGTCGGATTCGACAGTCTGCATGTCATCGATTGCCGGAACTTCATTAATTGTCGGGTCATCCAGCGTGATGCCTTCGAGCGTTGCTTTTTCGAGGTCGATTCGTTGACGCTCTTCGGAATCCTGGCGAAGCTGCTTCTGAATTCGCTTTTTCTCTTCTATAAACCTTCTGAGCACAAACTGTCTCAGGTCCTCTTGCATGATTTGAAAGTCTTTTGGCAGACGCGAGGGGCGTACGCCCTCTTTCCGCTGGATTGCTTCCATGACCCTAACAAAAGAGCTGGCATGCATAAAGGAATAACGGCTGACGGTGATGATTCCGTACCCCATGGACGCAAGTGCATTCTTGCGCTCCTCATCGATGGCGCGGTCTTCTTCCGCGTCATGATAAAAACCGTTGTATTCAATGTCTGTGCGAGATTTCTTTAGATACGCATCCATAAAGAACTTTTTGCGTCTCGTGAGATTCTTTGCGGCAGTGGTGACCTGCACCTCGTAATCGGTCTCAATTCCCTTAATACCAAGCCCTCCTTCGCTTTTGGGCAGCGTTAACATCATGACAAAGGCTGTTTCCATAGGAGACCGGCATCCGTCGCGCACACATTGGATCGCCTTTCGGGCAAGGGCCAGACCGTCGCATCTGGTAATGGAATTAAAGAACTGCTTTAACCTCTCGGTCGAGGTGAGCGCGAAACGCTCGGTATAGGAGGTGGAAGAGTCGGTTCCAAGGGAATAAGCGCCGCACAGTTCAAAGTAGTACTCCACTAGTTCGCGAAAAGAAAGATAGGTGGCGGCCTGAAGTGCGCAAAGCTCAACGCCAACAATGAAGATGCCATCTTTGAGCTCTATAAAGCGTGAGTTCGAGAATCGTTTTGAAGAAACGTGGCATTGACAGTTCATTGCATAGCGCGCATTCCTGCGATCAAACACCATCACCTCGAGGGAATCATTTGTGTCGAGGGAAACATCATGTTTGGTGAGCCATTCTGCGGCTGCGTCAAGGAACGTTCCGGTGGGACATGATCCGTAAATCGCGGCAGGGCTACAGGACTCGATGCCTTTCGCAGACACCGAATGCGCGGCCTGGTAGACCGCTTTTGCAGTGGTATGTGACAATACGATACTCATGATATATATCGTGTCAGCTAATGCCGTGTTGACGGCGCTGAGTGGAAAAGCCGTTTTAGAGGTCTAACCAAATGCTGTCCAAAAGCTTGACGCAATTATGAGTTGGTATGCCCTAAATAAAAGTTTTCGCAGCTTAGCTATAGCATATAAATACTCAATTGCCGCACATTTGATATCGATGCATCACCATCCGACAACGAATTACGTGTCGGGAATTGGCCGAAATCGTTCGCAATGAGTGTTCAGAATTTGTGATGGCAAATCTATCTGTGGAACGTAGGGCGGCCCCACTGCGGGGTTTCCCGCTGCGAGACCGCTCGTGATCTACGCCGGGGTTTGTCGCAGGCGTTTCTACTTGGCGAATAGGTTCTTGAGGTTGAACTCGGCTTGGACGGTGCGGAGCATGAGGTCGGTGTCGTCCAGGCCCAGATGCTGCTCGTTGGCGTCGGCGGCGAGGGTTCCACGGCGGCGCGCCCAGTTCTCGAGCGCGGCGGGGGCGGATTCGCGGGGGAGCGAGCGGACGTCGGCATCCAGGCTGCGGCAGATCTGGCGCGAGTCGATGACGATGATCTTGCCGGCGCGGCGTGCCTCGGCGTAACCGTCCAGGTGGATCTTGAACCAGCTGTCCTCAAAGGCGGCGTTGTGCGCCATGTACGGGTACTTCTTCATAAGCTTGAGCAGCTGCTTCTGCAGTTCCTTGTTCTCGCGGAACGGCTTTTTGCCGTCGATGTCGTCCCAGGTGATGTGGTGGATATTCGACAACGGCACATCCTCGCCGCGGTAGATGTCAGGCAGACCGCAGTAGTGCGCCTCGGCGTCGTGCGGGACGGCGTCGCTGGTGAGCTCCATGATTTCCCAACCCACATTGATGATATAACCGCGCTCGGGTGCACGGCCGGTGGTCTCGATGTCGATACCGAGCACGGTGCCCTGGATGGGCTTGCGGGCGTAGGCCACGCCGAGCGCGTCGCGGTCGCCGCGGATTTCGCGCATAACGGACGCGGCGGTGCGCTTTTGCATCTTGCCGATGGCGGCACAGGTGTCGGCGTCGGACAGGCCGCGCGAAAGCGTCGCGGGCGTTACGTTGCGTAGACGCGCCTCGCCGATCTGGTCGCACAGGTCGCGGTTGCGGTCGGCCAGGTCACGCACGGTTGCAAAGTCGAAGCCGGGGTCGCCCTCGGCGGTAAAGTACTCGGTCTCGAGCACCTTAAGGGCCTCCTCGCCCTTCTGGCGCTCGGACTCCATGGCGCCGTGATCGCCATAGATAAACATGGGAATAAACGGCTGGCGCTCGTATTCGAGTGCTTGTGAAACGTTCATATAACTGCTCCTTGGACGGGCCGCGTCGCGCGGCTCGGTGGCATTGAGTTATGGCGAGATGATAGTTTACCATGGGCAACTATTGGCACCACGCCTAGGTCAACTACAATACCCTAGTTGACCGCTAGGACTTTTACAATGCTGCCGAAAGACACGAAAGGTTCCATCCTTCATGGATTTGCTGATTGATATTATGTTCGACGCCGGCAAGGACACGCTGTCGCTGGTGCCGTTTTTGTTGGTGACGTATCTGGCCCTCGAGACCTTGGAGCACGTCGCGGGCGACCGCGTTAACGGGGCCATCAAGCGCGCCGGCGCCGCGGGTCCCGTGGTTGGCTCGTTGCTGGGCATGGTGCCGCAGTGCGGCTTTTCGGCAATGGCGGCCACACTGTACGCCGGTCGCGTCGTGACGCTGGGCACCTTGGTGGCGGTGTTTCTCTCGACCTCCGACGAGATGCTGCCGTTGTTGCTCGCCGAGCAGGTACCCGTGCAGACCATGGCGATGTTGCTCGCCTCGAAGGCGCTGATCGCGCTGGTCACGGGCTTTATCGTGGATGCGGCTATCCGCGGCCTTCGTCGTAATGCCCGCGCGCATGCGGCGATTCGCCGTACCGTGCTGGGGACCGCTGCCAATCCGGCTCATGTGAACTGCGCGCACGACGACCATACCGGGGGCGACATCATTGATGAAGTGGCCGAGGCGGGAGTAAGTGCTGATCACATCCACGAGCTGTGCGAACGCGATCATTGCGGCTGTGACGAGGATGAGGACGAGCACGGGCACGACCACAGCCACGATCATGGTCACGCGGACGAGCACGAGCGCCACCACGACCACAGCCACTCCCACGAGGGCGCGCCCGTCCTGTCGATTATCCGCAGCGCGATCTCGCACACCGTGCAGGTTTCGGTTTTTATTTTCCTGGTGACGCTGATTCTAGTTGCCGTGCTCGAGACCTTCGGAGAGTCCGCGATCGAGCAGTTCCTGCGTGGCAACGAGACGCTCGCCGTCTTGGGCTCGGCACTCGTCGGCCTGATCCCCAACTGCTCGGCCAGCGTGGTCATTACGCAGCTGTACCTGGAGGGCGCGCTACAGCTGGCGCCGATGCTCGCCGGCACGCTCATTTCCGCCGGCGTGGGCTATCTTGTCCTGTTCCGCACCAACCGCAGCGCTCGTGAAAACGCCGTGTTCCTGGTCATGATGTACGTCATCGGCGCCGGCTGGGGCCTTATCCTATCCGCCTTCGGCCTCTAAGTAGGCCTAAAAAATGGGCTTCAAATAGCCATGCTCGGCGCCTGCGCAATGCGGCGACGCATGGCATTTTGAAGCCCGTTTTTTGTTGAGCCATGGATTCCGAGCGCTCACACCGCTCAAAACAAAAAGGTAGATTTCCGGGCATGTCCCGAAAATCTACCTTGGTTAGCGCAGCAGCTCGGTGAGGTTGCGCTTAAAGCGGGCCCGGTCTTCGCTGGTAAATGCCGCCGGACCGCGAGTGCGACCGCCGGCGCGGCGCACCTTCTTTTCCTCGTGGCGAATAAACAGTTGCATGTCGATGGTCGCCTTATCGTAGACGCGCCCGCGCACGCCGATGGCGGCGGCATCGCGCCCGAGCACCATGCTCGCCAAGCCAATGTCCTGCGTCACGACTACGTCGCCCGCCTGCAGGCGTTCGACAATGGCAAAGTCGGCGCTGTCGGCGCCAACGCTCACATCGAGCGTCGTGACCCAAAATCCGCGTCGCGCGTGCTCAGCATCGCGCGGGTCGTCGCGGCGAATGTGCCGTTCTAGGTTTTGCGTGCTGTTGCCGGCGATAACAACGGCGACGCCCGCCCGCCGCGCGCAGTCAATCGACTCGCGCGTGACCGGGCAGGCGTCTGCATCAATAAAGAGCGTTCGTGGCATCTAGTGCACCAGTTTGCCAAATTGAGTAGCACGAACAATCAGCGTTACGCCAAACACCAGCAGTGCGGCGCCGCTAAAGATGACGAGCATCTTGGCCGACCACAGCGGATAGATAAACACGAACATGCCGGCGATGATGGAGAGTGCGCCGCTCAGGATGGGCGCGGTTGGACGAAAGCTCGGACTCCAGAATGGACATGACACCTTCGACAATCCAGCCAAAGCCGGCCACGATAACCACCATCGTGGTGAGCGTCGCGGTCGAGAAGGCCTGGTTGCGCAGGATTATGGCGCCGCCCAAGATAATGAGTAGGTTGGAGATGATGCTCGTCACGCGCCAGCCGGTGGGCAGCAGCGGCTCAAAAATGGCAGTGAACAGCCTGATGGCAGCAGTGATTACAAAGTAAAAACCCAGGACAGTCGTCAAAAAGACGAGGGACTTGGCGGGTGCAAAAAGCAGCGCGATACCAGCAATGAGCGCTAAGACGCCCGTGATGGCGTAAATCCAGCGCACGGCCTTGACGGCTTTGCCCGCCATGCTTTTCTCGTCAAATCCAAACTGGCTCGATTTTTGGTCATCGTTCTTAAAGATGCCCATAATGTCTCCTTTCCGTGCGGCGTAAGCCTTGATCGTTACAACCAGTATCGCCTAAAGGCGCTGGCGTATGGGTCGGAGAGGGCGAAACGTAACCCAAAGGCCCCGAATTGTTTCCGTTGTTCCCCACGTTGCGATTTTCTATTCAACAGGTGTAGAACATTGCAGCCCTGTTCGTTATTGCCTACGTTTTAGGTTAGATTTTCCTAAGGACAATTGGCTTGTATTGGGGGTCCCTATGAACGAAGCAGTTCCCGAGGCGCCGTCGAGTGTCGAATCGATGGCAGAGCAGGGTTGCGAAAAGCTCGGCTTGGAAGCGTTTGATGCGCTGGTCCGTCGTGCCCGTACGTGCCGCCGTTTTGACGAGTCCATGCGCGTGCCGCGTGAGTTTTTGCTCGAGCTGGCAGAGCTGGCTCACCTGACTCCCTGTGGTGCCAATGCTCAGCGTCTTCGTTTTCATGTGGTGAGCGATGCCGAGGATTGCGCGCGCGTATTTGATGAGCTCGCGTGGGCCGGTGCGCTTAAGGATTGGCCGGGTCCTGCCGAGGGTGAGCGCCCGACCGGCTACATCGCGATTTTGGCCGAGCGCGCCGTTCCGGGCAAGCCCGCCGCTCCCATTACCGAGGTCGACACGGGCATTGCCGCGCAGACGATGATGCTCGCCGCCCGCAGCGCCACGCCCGAGGTGGCAGCCTGCATGTTCAAGGCCTTTACGCCCCACGCGATCGATGCCATGGGGCTCGATAACGACAAGTATGAGCTCAAGCTGATCATGGCGTTTGGCGTTCCGGCCGAGACACAGGTGATCGATGCGATCGATTCCAACCCCGACGGCTCCATCAATTATTGGCGCGACGAGGCGCGGGTGCACCACGTACCCAAGCGTCCGCTTGCCGACGTGCTGCTGTAGTTGTGCGTCGTTGCGGTGCAATCCGGCGGCAAAATCACCACAAAGGCTCCTGTCCCCTTTGTGGTGGTACGAGGGGAGGGTGTGTGGCAGATCTGTATTTGGTGCGGCATGGGCAGACTGAGCTCAATGTGCAGAGCATTTTGCAGGGCTGGCACGATTCGCCGCTTACGGCGCGCGGGCGCGAGCAGGCGCTGGCGACGCGCGCGGCGTTTGAGGCGCGCGGCGTGGCCTTTGACCATGTGTATTCCTCGCCGTTGGGCCGGGCGCGGCATACGGCCGAGCTTATCGTTGGCGAGGGCCGTTCCATTGAGCTGGTCGATGACCTGCGTGAGTGGCATTTTGGCTCGCTGGAGGGCACATCAAATCGCGAGATGCCGCCGCAGCCCTGGGGCGATTATCCGGTGGCCTTTGGCGGCGAGTCGGAAGTGCAGCTTCAGTCGCGCATGGTCGCGGCGCTGTCCCGCATCATGGCCAGGCCGCAGCACGACTGCGTGCTGGCGGTTTCCCATGGCTCAGCCTGCCAGGAGTTTCTTGAGTATGTGACTGGCGAGGGGGAGCTACCCGACAACGGTACCGTGCTTCATTTTGGCTATTGCGACGGGGCGTTTTCGCTCCTTGATTGGTAACGAACGAAAGGACCCCTATGAATAAAGATCTGTATCTGGTCCGTCATGGACAGACGATATTCAACCTTAAGCGTATCATTCAGGGGTGGAGTGACTCGCCGCTTACGCAGTTGGGTTGCGACCAGGCGGCGCGCGCCGGCATGTTTTTACGCGCGCGCGGCATTGAGCCCGATCATGCCTACACCTCCACGCTTCATCGCACCGAGCAGACTATCGCCAACTTGTGGCCGGGCTTGGCGTACGAGCGCCTGGACGGCCTGCGTGAGTGGTTCTTTGGCGACTTTGAGGCCGAGCGCGTGATGCTCATGCCCAAGCGCCCGTGGCGCGACTTCTATCGCCAGTTTGGCGGCGAGGGCCAGATGCAGGTGCGCGAGCGCATGGCGGCGACGTTGACCGATCTTATGCGACGTCCGGACCACGAGTGCGTGCTCGCGGTGAGCCATGGCTCGGCTATCAAGGAGTTTTTGGACCACGTGCGGGGCGCGGCGGCAGACGAGCGCGAACGCGTGCCGGGCAACTGCTCAGTGCTGCATTTTGCGTTTGACGATGCGGCCGATACGTTTGAACTTGTCGAAGTCTTTACGCAGGAGGACTATGCGCGCGAGCTGGGGCTTGAACCGCTCGTGGCTACTGCGGGTCCGCAGCGCGGATAACGCGAGCGTGGCGGCACGGGTCGCCGGCATAACTTCTCGACGCAAAAGGGGCGGAGATGCATGTACCTGCTGCATCTCCGCCCCCTGTTTGTTGGGCTGCCGATTTTTGTGCCGGGCGGTCTGGTCTCGCTAGAACCGCGCGATCTGGTGGGTGAGCAGGCCCATCGGGACCTGCGGCGCGCCGCCGCTGACCTGCGCGGCGGGGAAGAGCACAGCTACGGTAAAGTTGAAC
>CABUJL010000010.1 GCA_902491915.1 uncultured Collinsella sp. | reverse complement strand
CCGAAGTGTCAATCAAAAAATGCGACGCCTGAACTTTAACCAGGTATTTGTTTTTCCTTCCCGCAGCGCACGCGAGCGGCTCACGCGAAAGGAAGAGGTACGGCCCGCCCTCGTTACCGATATAGGTGCCCATATTGCCCAGGCTGCCCACACCGCTATACGTCGCCTCAATGGAGAACACGAAGGTGTCGCCCATATACACGGCCTCGAAAGGCGAAACCGACGAAGGCAGCACCAGCTGAGCTCGCTTCGTGTTGTTGCCGTCAGTCAGGTCGATCGCCGTCATACCGTAATAGACGCCCTCATCATTGTGCACGCGGGGCGAGATGGTCAGGATGCCGTCGCTCACACGCGGGGCGGATGCGAAACGGCCCGTCGACTTCCAAATAGTCTCAGGCTTGGACTCGCTGGGCGACTGACGGTAGCAGTACGAATCGTTACTCGTCTTGGTGCCGCCGGACGAAGGCATCTTATACCAGATGACCGACGACCCATACGCTGTGAAGAGCGGCGGATCGTAGTTTTCGCCACCGCGGTCGAGCTCGACAGCGTTGCCGGTAAGGGAGGAGCCTGCAAGGTTTTGCGCATAGAGTTTCCAGGACGCATTGGCAAAGTTCATCTCGACCCACGCGAACACGCCATCACCCGCGCGAACGTCGTAAAACGCATAACCGGTTCCCTCAATGGGATCCTCAATAAGTGTGGTAAGCGAGCCATCGCCTAGGTTGAGCACACCAAGCGTATTGGCATGCAGGGCAGAAGCAGGCGCCATCATCGCGGCAGCGTAGTCGCCATCGCAGTAGTACAGCAGCGTGCCCAGCGGCAGCGTCCACGAGGCTGCGGGCTCAAGATCGATATCGACAGCCTCGTACTCATCAGTGATCGAGACAATCTTCGAATCGTCCTTGATAACCTGCGGCTCGCCAGCGGCGTCATCACTCGCGCCCGTTTTTTTCGAGCAACCGGCCAGTACGGCAGCAGCACCGGTAGCGGCGCCACCCAGCACAAAACCTCGACGCGTTATTCCATTCTTAAAGCGATCAGCGATGCTCATTAGGCGATCTCTGCGCGAGCGGCCTCGATAGCGCGCGTAAGCTGATCGGCGCAAGAGGTCTTTTTCATACCGCAGGTATTACCGGCGAGAACCTCGATTACGCGATCGGCGGGAGCGCCCTCGACCAGCCTGGAGATGGCCTTGAGGTTGCCATCGCAGCCGCCGGTAAACTCGACGCCCAGCACCTTGCTGCCATCGTCAGAGAGATTGAGGTGAATATTGCGAGAGCATACACCCTGAGGCTTGTAGTCAAAACTAATCATTGAGATCCCCTCTCAGAAAGAAATTTCAGACGTCTATTATCCCCGCCTGGACCGACTTATTATCGCAAGCACCGATTCAACATCCTACGATGCTTGGACTGGCGGGGGCAAGATTAGCAGTCCGCACCCTGTGCGTGGACCATGCGCTTCTCCCGATACATATTGTGGTCGGCGACGCGATATACATCGGCCAGCGTATTTCCAGCCGTCTCGACGGTCGCCACGCCAATCGATGCGCTGACCGTCAGGGTCTCATCGCTTACCGCGGCAAGACCGAGACGAAGATCCTGTTCCAGCCCGAGCGCAGACTCGTTGTCAGTATGGGGGCAAACCAGCAAAAACTCGTCGCCGCCAACGCGCATCGGCAGGTAATCCGCACCAGCCACCCGCCGCAGCACGGACGCCGTCCGTCGCAGCAGTTCATCCCCCATCTCGTGACCATAAATGTCGTTGGTCCGCTTGAGATAATTACAGTCCACCATAATCACGCTCACTGGCAAGTCCTCGTTTACCAGGCTATCTCCACGCGATTCCAGATAGTTGCGGTTGCGAAGCCCCGTCAGTTTATCTTGGTATGACAGCTCCTCGGCATGCTTGACCATCGATATGTTGTGCGTCGCCACGACGACCGAATCCAGGCGGCCTTGCTCATCGCGATGCTGGGGGACAACCTGTAGCGAGTACCAAGTGCCTCGACAATCTCGCACCTCGGCAGCCAAGTACGGTACGCCCTTCATGCGTTCACGAAGCGTACTTATATCTACGAGCCCCACGACCGCTTCGCGGCTTTCGGGGCTCACGATATCCCGGCAGACCGTGTCCATAAAGTCATATGCCTCGCTATGCTCGGCAAACATCTTCGCTATCGCCGGCGACATATTGATTCCCTCGATCTCGAGGGTGTCAAGATGCAAAAGGAAGGTCGAATCGTAGATGGCGCTTATGGCATTGATAATGCCGAGTTGTTTATCCTTTTCGACCAAATTGCGGTGGTCAGCGATATTTCGAGCCAACAGTACCACGACCCAAAACGCAAGGCACACCAAGACGCCGACGGCGACAAATGAAATCCTGTCAGACATGACCTCAGATTTGGGATATAGCGCAAACAGGCGGTAGTCCTTATATGCCGCACGCACGGCATATAAGGTGGTCCCCCGATATTCGATACGTGTTACGCCCTCGTCTTTCCAGTCAATTCCGCTATCGGCGAGAAGCCGGGCAAGGGTTATATCGACGGTCGAATCGTTTGAAGAAACGATTTGCGCATCGCGCATCACAAGCACTGTTGGACTCTGATGGAACGTGTTGTTCACAAGGACGTCGGCGATTGTGTATGAATAGTCATCGGCGGGCTCAGCCGCAAGGGATCGATACCCCAACGCTACCCCATCACCGTATGGAACGGCACTCACGGCAAAGTCGACACCGCGGCGCTCGACAGCGGTCGAGTAGAAAACTTTGGACCCTCGATACATCGATGCGATCGACGAACAGGCCAGCTCCTCTCGCCACAGCATGAGTGGATCGCGGCCGTCGATATCGTAATGGGCGACCATATGACCATCGGCGTCCATGACCAACATTCCCGAAAGGCTCTCGGTATGGACATATTCCTCGACCAGATCGTCGTTGACTTCAAATCGATCAGGCGGCAAGAACGTCGCAAACGACTCGAGCGCCGCATCCAAATTGTGCGTCGCCTCGGTTTTTCTTCCCTGTTCATATCGGTCATATTTTTCGCAGGCATTTTTTAAAAACACCATGGTTTCCTGGCCGAACCCAAGCGTTTTATCAAGGCAGCGATGCGTGCCAACCATATAGAGCAGACTCAGCAGGGCAACGCTGGCCACGATGCCGATGCCCACTGCGGCTAAACTCTTTCGGCGAAAGCGGCGCTCGTCATTTGTCATGATTCCGCTCCTCGCCCGCCTGTCGTCGCTCCTGCCTTGTAATTGTCCACAATGTGCTCTATCGTGCCGTCTCGATCCATGTCGGACAGTGCGGTATCGAGGTTTTTGACGTACTCCCCCTCATAGCTATCATCAAACGCGACGCCCAGGTCAACCGTCATAACGTTGTCGGCGAACACACGATAAACGCCAGGATACTGGGCAACGAGTCGATCAAGCGACTGAACGTCCGCCATCCAACAGTCGACATACCCTTTGGCGAGGGCGGCTTTGCAGAGTT
The DNA here is from genome assembly GCA_902491915.1 of uncultured Collinsella sp. Lineage (GTDB taxonomy): Bacteria > Actinomycetota > Coriobacteriia > Coriobacteriales > Coriobacteriaceae > Collinsella. The sequence continues at coordinate 23,672 of CABUJL010000010.1, read as the reverse complement.
CGGCAGAACCATACGATTTGATTTGCACGTCCGGCGAGATATCCAGATCCCCTGCGAGCAATCGGCGTTCGCTCACCGAGCCCGCAATCACCGCAATGGTCTTGCTTCCATCGAGATGCGCCAAGGACGTGATGCCACTCGTTTTCTTGGCGGCGACCGAAACCGTCAGGGTCAAATACGGCTCAGCCCAGTAATACTTATCCTCGCGATAACAGGGAGAATAGTCGCACCACAGGCAATCGATATCGCCGTTTTTGAGTAGGCGATCACGGTCATTCCAAGATATGTCGATAAATTGCGGCTTGATCCCTGCGCGTTTGCAGGCCTCGCGGGCGATGTCGATATCGATACCGGCGTAATCGCCCGTGGTATCGACATACACATAGGGGTCGTTATCCGTAACGCCGATTTTGAGTACCGGGAGGTCTTTGTCGGCTTCATTCGGGGAGGAAGAGCTGCTTCGAACGGTATACGTCAGGGCGCCCGCACAGACGGCAACAAGAAGTATGAGCGTAAGCGAGACGATGGCGGCTCGCTTGGTACGTCCGGGCACACGCCTCCCTTCATCGAAACAGCAGTCGGATTTCATTTTATACCCGGGGCTGATGCGGCGATAAAAAAGCGCCTCACCCAAGATGGGCAAGGCGCCAAAGGTTGAAATGCATCCGCAAGCGGTCGAATTAGGTTAGCCCTACTCGAAGTTCAGCTGCTCCAGGCGGTCGAAGACCGTGTCGATGCGGGTGACGAGTGGGGTACCCTAACGCTCGAGACGTTTGCGCATAAGCGCGAAGGCAATCAGCGAAGCGCCGGCAACGGCCATAATAAAGGCGACAGCAAGGGCCTGGTCGCCCGTGTTGGCAAGCGCGCCCTTAGTAGCCTTAACAGACTTTTTGGTCACCTTAGTCGTCGTCTGCTGACTAGGCTGGGACGGCGTCACGGGCTGCGTAGGCTGAATCGGCTCACCATTGGCCTCCTCGCCCGTCACCACGTACGTCGAGAAGTGGCTCGTGCGGAAGCAGAGGTAGTCGCCCTCGGTCCACGTATCCATAGCCTGAGTGGAACCATCCTCGGCAACGTAGAGCACCTTGAGGTTGGTGAGCGCCTTCATGGCGGCAGTCATCTTGACACGGACGATGAAGGACATGCCTTCGTAGTCCTCGATAACCTCGCCGTCCTTGAGAAGCTTGATATCGAGCTTATCGGCAACCTTGGTAGCCCCCTGCTCAAGGCCGGAAATCGTAGCATTGGCGGCATCGGTAAGATCCGTCGGTTCCTCGACCACAAGAGAGATGCTGTTGTTCTGGGCAATGCCGGCAGCGACATTGTTCTCGGCGCTTACGCTAACGTCCGTTCCGTTGCTACCCGCAACGCCTGCAATGGTCTTTGCCGCTACGATAACGGCGCAGGTCGCGGTTTTGTCGCCACAGGTGGCGGTAATCGTGGCGGTACCGGCCTTAAGCGGCGTCACGACGCCGTCTTTGACCGTGGCGATCGACGAGTCGCTGGAGGTCCAGCTCACCGTCGTATCGTCTGCATCGGCAGGACTCACCGTTGCGGAGAGCTTTGTGGAGGCATCACCGACGGTAAAGGACAGGCTCGTCTTGTTGAGCTCAACCTTTTGGGCGGGATTGGTCACGGTCACCGAAACGGTCTGGGAGAGCGACCCTGCAGTGATGACAAAAGAACCAGAACCGGTCTTGAGGGCGGTAACGGTGTAGGAGCCATCACCGTTGTCGACAACCTTAAACGCCTTCGAAGCGCCCGTGTCATCCAGAGCAAGATTGGTCTCGTCGACCTCACCCGCAAGGGTTCCAGCAAGAGAAACCTTCACGGTGCCCTCTTCGCCCTTCTTGAGGCCGAAGACGCTCTGGTCGACCGTAAGGTTCGTTGCGGGATTAGAGACGGTCACCGCGCAATCCTGAGAATAGGTGCCGTCTTCAGTCGAAACGGTGATGGTTGCGGCGCCCTTGGAGACAGCCGCCACCTTTCCGGTTTGATCGACTGTAGCGACACTTTCGTTGCTGGACTTCCAGACAATCGTCTGGTTAGCCTCCGCGGGAACGACCGCCGCCTTAAGCTGCTCGGTTGCAGCGCCCACAAGCACGACCTTCTGCTTATCGAGCGTGATGCCCGTAGCAGGCTGAATAACCGTCACCTTGCACGTGGCGCTATGCTCTCCGTCCTCAGTGGTGACGGTAATCGTAGCAACACCTGCCTTGACCGGGGTCACGACGCCGTCTGCAACCGTGGCGACCGTAGGATCGCTCGACGACCAGGACAAGTTCTTGTTCGTTGCATTATCGGGCTCAACCGCTGCGGTCAACGTCGAGGGCTCACCGCCCACAGCAAGCTTAAGGTTTGAAGCGCTGAGCTTGACGCCCGACACCTTTACAACCGGAGTGGTTACCGTAATCGCATCCGTGGTTGCAGAGACCCCATCAACCGTTGCCGTGATCGTGGCATCACCGTCACCGACAGCGGTAACAAGACCGTTAGCGTCGACGGTAAGGACGCTCTCGTTGGAAGAGGACCAAACAACTTGGCTGGCCTTGTCATCAGGGGAGACCTTTGCCTTCAGCTGCTGAGTCGTGCCTTTATCCATGGAGGTTGAGTAGCTGTCCGCAATGGAAACCGCAGTCTTTGCAGGCTCCTCGCCAGGCTTGACAACATGAACGGTCATCGTGTCGCAGAGACGACCACCCAAGTACATTGAAACCGTTGCATCGCCGTAACTATGAGGCACTAAATACCCCAAGTAACTGCCACCATTAAACATCGGTCCTTTTACCTCGAGGACATCCGGATTATCTGAAGTGAAAGAATACTTTGCGCCGGCATAGGAGTCCATCAATTCCTCAGCGCTTTTACTCAGCACGCCCTTTGGATAATCAAACCCCCTGTCACATTCCAGCCAAAGCCAATCTTTGGATATACTATCTGAACTGACCTCACAGGGAAATGTATAATCGCTCGACACAAACTTAGCCTTCGAAAGGCTCACTTCCGCAGGGTCGACAACCTCTATCTCAAAGGGATGGTCATTGCCAAGGCCATCACGAGCATGAGCCTTAACGGTGCCAGGCTTTATTGCCTTAAACGAGTTTTCACCACCGATAAGCTCAACGACATCGTTGCTTTCCAGAGAATAGGTTACAGCGCCAAAGTCCGCACCCCAATGTGCGCGCTGGCATGCCTTCAGTACTTCATTTGGAGAAACGTTGAGAATGGCAGTCAGATAAGAGCTGTCCCCAACCAGCATCTTTTGCTTTTTGTTCCCACGCTCATTGAATCCGGGCTCCTGATTCTCGGTTACAACATCACATAGCTTCTTCGTCTCAACTTCACCGTTGCAATAGTCGACAAGAACCTTGGCCTCTTTAGCATCTTTCGACAACGCCTCGAGTTGCAAAGAAGCGCTTAGCTCGGAAGTTCCATATGATGAATAATTCGAATTCACCCTTGCCTGGACTTTGGAATCCTTTGAGGGGTCTTCCTTAATAACAAAATATGTGGCCGCACGGCTCTCGTCCACGGGACGAACGTCAACTCTCCCCTCTAGTAATGCATAATGCGTGTTCCCGCATTTTTGCGGACAATCATCCGTGTAACCCAGCGTTGCGGTGTTTGTTGTCGCACCAGATTGGTCGTAAGAAACGAAACTGACCTTAATTGGATTGACTTTAGCCACACTTTTAATCTTAAGAGAACCGTTTAAACTCTCGTCGGTCTTGCTCTTCAGGGTTATAGTCGTTGTGCCAACTTTGGTGGGGCTAATTGTCAATACCCAACTATGTGACTCATAACTTACCTTAGCGATATCCTCGTCAGACGATGTGATATCGATATCGCTAGGGTCAATGTGCGCCCATTCGTGATTTTTATTAAAAAAGGAAAGCCTTCCTTTCACCGTCTGTCCAACAGCGACATCAAATTCTGACCACACATCGCCTGTAGACGAATCGTATGGGAGAAACGATGCACCCATGGAACCGTCCTGCGACTCCAGCATGACAGCATCCGCATGCGGAGCGGCCACCGTCAGCCCAAACGTTGCCGCCGTTAAAGCAACACAGATGCCTGTGGCTATCCTCCAAAACCCTTTTCTCATTCCCCTAAGTCCAATCTCTCGTGAAAAAACGCAGCATTTCCCACCCCTTAAAATTGGCTTAAGGATCCCCCCCCCCCGACAGTTACCGGCAAGGTAATGTTTGTCAGATGTCTCAAATTATCGGCAAGCAGCACAGTTGAGCGCATATATCGCTGACGTCCAGCTTTCTAGGTGCGCTCATGCACAAGCCCCGCTGGCAGAGCGAGCTGCGAGCGGGGCTTGTGTTGGAAAGTCGCACTCGAACGAGGGCCGCGGAGAATTGATCGATTTGACTACCTCCCCGATCGGTCAATTAGAACTCGAGCTGCTCCAGGCGATCGAAGACCGTGTCGATGCGGGTGAGGAAGTCCCACGGGTCAAAGATCTCGTCGAGCTTCTCCTGGCTGACGGTGCAGCGCGGATCGGCCTCGAGGCGCTCCTTAAAGGTAGGACCGGAGACGCAATCCTGCACCTCGTGCCACGTGGCCATGGCGTTTTCCTGCACGATGGCATAGGCATCCTCGCGGGTGATGCCTGTATCGACGAGAGCCAGCAGCACCTTGGAGGAGAAGATGAGGCCGCGGGTCTTGTTGAGATTGGCCATCATGCGGGCAGGGTACAGCTGCAGGCCGTCGATGACGCGGATGAGGCACTGGAACATGTGGTCAAGGGCGATGAAGCTATCGGCCTGGGCGACGCGCTCGGCAGAGGAGTGCGAAATGTCGCGCTCGTGCCACAGGGCAACGTTGTCGAAGGCGACCTGGGCGTTGGACTTGACGATGCGCGAAAGGCCGCAGACCTTCTCCATAGTGATGGGGTTGCGCTTGTGCGGCATGGCGGAGCTGCCCTTTTGGCCCTTGCGGAAGGGCTCCTCGGCCTCGAGCGTATCGGTCTTCTGCAGGTTGCGGACCTCGGTCGCGATGCGCTCGCAGGTGGCCGCTGTAGTGGCAAGCACGCCGGCAAGGTAGGCGTGGTGATCGCGACTGATGACCTGCGTGGACAGCGGATCGTGAACCAGGCCCAGGTGCTCGCAGACGTATTCCTCGACGAACGGCTCGATAGAGCTGTAGGTGCCGACGGCACCGGAGATGGCACCGAAGGCAACGTTCTTGCGAGCGTCCTCAAGACGATCGAGATCGCGCTTGAGCTCCCACGCCCAAGAGCCAAACTTCATACCGAAGGTCATCGGCTCGGCATGGATGCCGTGGGTGCGGCCGGCGCAGAGCGTATTGCGCTCCTCGAAGGCGCGACGCTTGCAGATCTCGCCAAGCTTCTTGACGTCCTCGATAATCAGGTCACACGCCTGAGTAAGCTGATAGCACAGAGCCGTATCACCCAGGTCGGAGCTGGTCATACCGTAGTGAACCCAGCGGCTAGGCTTGGGCTCGCCCTCGGGAACATCGGCGTCGATATATTCCTTCATGTTGGTCAGGAAGGCGATGACATCGTGGCGCGTGACCTCCTCGATCTCGTCAACCTTCGCCTTCTCAAAGTTGGCGTGGTCGCGAATCCACTGGGCCTCTTCTTTGGAAATACCGATCTTGCCGAGCTCCGCCTGAGCCTCGCAGGCCAGGACCTCAATCTCCTGCCAAATGGCATACTTGTTCTCGAGGGAGAAGATATGTCCCATCTCCGGGCGGGTATAGCGATCGATCATAGCGGCTCCTTTTTGGTTATTGGCACGTTGGTCGTAACCCAACCATTGTACCGTGCGCGGGTGCGAGTATGGGCAGCAGGCATTAACCTAACATTTTGAAACAGGAGCGGCCATGGGGACGTCCGCGTATTTGCTTCGCAAATACGCACCGGCTGCGGTCGGCAGACCCGGTCCGCGCACACGCACGGGCACAGCGGGTTGGACCCGACGTTCCCGAGGCCCCCCGTACTCGATGGAGCGGGCAACGGGACGTCCGCGTATTTGCTTCGCAAATACGCACCGGCTTCAGGCGCCTGTCGGCGCCTTCGCCTGCTCGCTACAAACGCTTCGCGTTTGCTTAACGCTCGCACCCTGGCGGGTTCGAGTCCCGGCACTTTATTGAAAAAAGCACGGCAACGTAACGCTGCCGTGCTTGTGCTTTTTACTGGAGCGGGCAACGGGACTCGAACCCGCGAGTGTCAGCTTGGGAAGCTGATGCCTTACCACTTGGCGATGCCCGCATATGTGGGGGATAGTATAACGCGGTTGTCTTGTTCGATACAAGGGTGGCGATGCTTGTTTTAGCTGTGGAGATTCGTTTGAAAATCGCGTCAATTGTGGAGACGAGGACCTTTGACTTCCTGTTCTCCTTATCTTCTACCTGCGCTTTTGCTTGATTGTTGTATTTGAGCTCAATTTGTCAGGAATTGGGCAAGCTTTTGGTCAGGCCCCGGTACTTACCCGCATGAACCTCGGGGGTAGCCTCATCCTACGCGTCGCAGCCTCCCCGTGCGGCGCACGAGGGATAAGGAGCAGCCATGTCCAACGCACCCACGCACTCTGTCCACAGCGCAATCGCAACAGGTCCGCTGCTCCTGCTCCTCTTCCTGCTTTTCGGCTGCCTGGCACCGGGAGCCGCATTTGCCGTCGATGGCTATGACCAGCTCGGCTTCCGCACTATTAGCGATGATTGTGGGCCCTTCTTCATCGGCAAGTATGAAGCTCAAGACGCCTCAATTGCCTACTGCATGAACCAGGAGCGCCCCGGCCCCACCAAGCCAGGCGGCCCATGGCTCAACTTTGATCAAGGCTGGGTGTGGCTCGACGACGAGTTCGCGGCAATCGTTTGTCACGGATATCCTACCGCCACGTCATTTGGCGGTTACCATCTTTCACCCGATCGCGCCCGCGCCGCCACCCAGCTTGCCGTATGGATGCTCAACGGCACTACCCATGTCGACGGCACCTACTCCTACACGACCGCTCAGGGTAAAACCAAGAGCGGACACTTTACCGCCGACAATGAAGTCGTGGCGGCTGCGCGGTGGCTCCACGACAGCGCAAAATCAGGAAGCATCAAAGCCGCTCCGCACCGCGCGCGACGCTATCTAGGGGCTGTATCGGGCGGCAGCAAACGTCAAGACATGCTCTATGTACTGCCGGCGGTCTCCGTTTCCTTCCAAAAGCAGTCTGCTAACACCGTTATTACCAGCGGAAACAATACCTATCAGTTTACCGGGGCAACATTCGATATTTTTGAGAGCGCCAGCGGCGCGCGTGTCGGCACCATCAAGATGGACAGCAACGGTCGAGCGCAAGCAACACTTCTGCCCAACACGGCATACTACCTAGTTGAAACGAAGGCGCCGGCCGGCTATGTCCCCCGCCACGATCGTATTGCCTTTACCACGGGGAATGACGGCGGGCGGGTCGCCATTGATGAACAGCCCGGCACCATCAACCTGCGTATCGTAAAACTCGATGCCGCGACGAATGCCGACCCCCAGGTGGGATCTTCACTCGCAGGAGCAGAGTTCACGTGTGTGTCGCAATCAACCCCTGGATGGGCACAAATCCTCACGACCGACGAAAGCGGTCGGGCCACCCTCGCCGATGTCCCCTTAGGAACCTTTACCATCTACGAATCAAAAGCCCCCGAGGGCTACCTGCCATCCAACGACAGCTGGACCTATACCGTTGGAGCCGACCAGCTCGGCGATTCAGGCGTGGTCGAGATCGAATCTCGCGTTTCCGATATCCCCATTGCGTTCAACCTTGAGATTTCCAAATTCAAGGATTACGGCAATAGCGACCAATCCGGCCTGGAGCAGCCGGCGGAAGGTGTTGTCTTTGAGGTTGTCAGCAACAGCTCTCAGCAGGTTGTTGGCACACTGACCACAAACGTCTATGGCTTTGCCTCCACCAAAGATCAGCCCGAAGCATGGTTCGGCGCAGGCAAGCGACCCGCCGGTGTCCACGGAGCCGTCCCATACGACCGTGCCGGCTACACGGTTCGCGAGGTTCCGGAAACCGTCCCCGAGGGTTTTAAACGTGCAGGGGAATGGACCGTCGGGGCCAATCAGATTTCCAACGGCGCCGAGCTTCAATATATCGTGGATAACCACGCTCTGTCGACGCACTTCCAGATTGTAAAACGCGACGCCCAAACAGGCGCTTCTGTTCCACTAGCCGGATTCACCTTCCAACTCCTCGACAGCAATCACGAACCTGTCTCACAAACTTGCTGGTATCCAGCACATAACGTAATGGACACCTTTACGACTAACGCGACCGGGACCGTCACACTGCCCGAATCGCTCGTGCCGGGCACGTATTATGTACGCGAAACCTCGGCCAAAGAGCCCTATCTTGTCGGCGAAGAGATCGAGGTAAACATACCCGCCGACATGAACCTAACGCCCGTTGCAATCGCCTCGTATTATGACCACGCCGCGACCGGAAACATCAGGATCGTTAAAACCGATGCCGTAGACGGCAGCAGCCTCGCGGGCGCCATCTTTGAGATCCGTGCCTCGGGTGATATCGTGCGCCCCGACGGTAGCATTGCCGCGCTCAACGGTGAGACTGTCGCGACCGTCACGACGGATGAAACTGGAGAAGCACGCGCGGACGACCTCCCGCTGGGATCTGGCACCGCACGCTACGAGGTTGTCGAGACTCAAGCGCCGACCGGCTTCCTACTCGACCGGACGCCCCATATCGTAGACCTCGCTTATGCCGACCAGAAAACACCCGTTGTAGAAGCACGGCTTAACGTATCCGACGATTACACCAAAGTTGATATCTCCAAGGTCGATGCAAGCGGCGAGCAGGAAGTGGAAGGCGCACAGCTCACCTTATATGGTCCCGATAAAACCGAAATAGACTCCTGGACCTCATCCGACAAGCCGCACCGCGTCGAACATCTTGCACCCGGCACCTACTCGTTGCGCGAAATGATGTCTCCGCGGACCTATGACCTTGCCGAGGAGATAACGTTTGAAATAGAGGATACGGGAGAAGTCCAATCCGTCGCGATGAAGGATGCGCCCATCGAGATCAAAGGACAGGTCGACAAGCGTCAGGAACTTGTCCAACCTATCGGGAAGGGCCTGTTGGCTAACGGCGATGGTAAAAACCGTGCCGCAATGCAAACCAATACGGATGGGCTTTTCTCCTATACCATCGACGCTCGAAACGATTCAACTACCTGGGTTGATGAGTTCACAATTACCGATGATCTTGAGTGTGCCGAGGACGATACGGCGAGATTCGTCTCAATCGAAACCCCCGTCGCCATCGGCGACCTCAATGGTCTGTGCAACGTGTGGTATCGCACGACGCCGTTGGACTCGACAGACGTCGATGAGCCGGCAAACGCGACACTTGACGATGGGCACGAAAATCCTTGGCTTGAGTCCGACGAAGTAAAAGAGAGCCTGGGTGAGGACTGTCGCCTCGTCGATTACGACGGTTGGCACCTCTGGGAGGCGGATATCTCGACCACGGAATCCACCACACTCGAGGTGAAAGAACTCGACCTTGCATCCAATACCGTCGTAACGGGCATTCGAATTGAATACGGTGCGGTAGCCGCCGACTTTACGACTCGAAGCGATGCGGATTCTTGGACCCGCGATGATCTTAAAGATGAGCACGACGACCTTGACGATGCCAAAGCAATCCTTGGCACAGACTCTCGGGGCGCAATCGTGCACATGCAGGCGACGTCGGCTTATACGCCCCAAACCGCACTCACCAACAGCACGCGCGTCGATCTTTGCCGCAATGGTGGCGGCGATAAACTTGAGTCACATGACGAGGACAGCGTTATTCAACGCTGTACCCTACCGCAGGACCTACCGGCAACAGGATCAGTTCCCATCGCCGCTTGCATCACCGCGCTCCTGACCTCGGGTGCCGCAGCCCTATGGTTCGCTCGCCTTAGGTCGATCCCAAAGAAGCGCTAGCGCGATGAAAAAGCGGGGGAGCCAGTCCCCTGGCTCACCCGCTTTCAATCATGTAAATCGCCGTATCTACTCTGCAGACGAAGATCCACCATCAACGATTGCCTGCTCGGACTCAGGAATCCCATCGGCACCCGTACTCTGTTCTTGCTCCACCTCTTCGCTGATTGCGGAGGCGGGGGTCGAGCCCTTTGCACCCACGATGTAGGCAGCCCCAAATCCTAACGCAATGGCAATCAAGGTCAAAATCACGTAGACAGGCCAATGGCGCTTAATATACGAAAACACGTTGACTCCTTAGAGCTCCGTCTACGAACGGCGGATAACCTCGGTCACGACCTCGGATACCGTAGCAATGTTCGTCGGGTTGACATTGTGGGGCAGGTCGTCCTCGGTACGAGCGCAAGCCAGACGCGTGCCGTCCACGCCGGCGATGGTGAGGGCTCGGCGGCTCGCCTCGAGCGCGGCATAGGCATCGGTCTTGGCATAGGGCATCTCGAGCGCGCCACAATCGACATGGAACGACTTGCACACCTTGCTGACCAGATTCATGATGCGGCGATCGCCCTTGAGCAGCTGCTGTTCGCCCTCAACCGTCACCACCGAAAGCCTACCGGCGCCGACGGATTCAAGATTGATAAAGAATACGCCGCGGAGCTTATCGCGATGCGAAGCCAAGAAGGCCTTCATGCCGGCGCCATCACAATCCGAGGCGCCCGTTGCCACAAACCAGATATCGTGACCGAGCAGCTCATCATCGCCCATAGAGGCGACAGCCGAGAGCATATCTTCGGAAGAAGCGCCGTCGGAAGACGTAGCGCCGCCCTTCCAGCCATCGTTATCGTCCTCGAAATTATCCCACGAACCGATGCCGCGACCGGACTTCTTGGCATCGTAATCGTCTTCGACGCCCAGCCAGTCACTCATGCTGTCCTGCTCGTTTTTCTTTTTACGACCGAACAGACCGCCCAGGCCGCGCTTACGAGACTTGGGTGCCGCCGGGGCGGGAGCTGAAATGGTCTCGATCGGCTGCGCGCCCGACGCAACGGGCATAGGAGGCGCAACGGGTGCCGATGTGGGTTCGGGACCTTGGGCGGTAGCAAAGGGGTCGTTGACCTGGGCAGAGGGATCGGGAAGGTCGAACAGCGACGTGCGAGACGCAACGTTTGCCTGCTTCATAGACGGCAGCGACGGATCGGGGACCGAAGCCAGCGGAGACGAGGAAGGTGCAGGCGACGGTGCCGACGCCGGATCGGGAACATTCATCTGCGGACGCGGCGATGCCTGGGAGGAAATCTGGGCCATAAGGGAATCGACCGTTTCGTCCTGGGTGGGAGCAACATCGGCAACCGTGGCACCGGAACCACTCGGGGTCGGCATGGTGAAAATCTGCGTGGAGTAAGGCCTCGACTCATCCGTCTCGGGAGTCTCGGAAACCGCAGACACTTCCTCCTGCTCGACCTCGGTCGAATCATCTTGCTCGGCTGCCGCGTACTGCTCTTCGTCAGAGCTGGCCTCGACGGGCTCGTCCTCAGCAGCATCCTGAATTTCGGCAGTATCAATGGGCTCGTCATCGTCTGCCACGTCGTCCTGCTCATCGGAAGCAGGAAGGGGCTCGGCAATCGCGGTGCCTTGCTTTTCAAACGTTATCGTGGAATCGAACTGCGCGGCATCAAACGACATGGTGCTATCGACGTGCTGCTGGGCCTCGAAAGACGTTGTAGCTTCGGCGGCGTCGACGGGCACGGACTGCACAGCCTCGTTCTGCTCGAACTCTTGCGCCGCGCGTTCACGTGCCGCCTCGGCTGCCTGCTGCTGAGCGATAGCCTCCTGCTCGGCAGCCTCGCGTGCGGCAGCGCGCTTCTCTTCGAAATCGTCGACAAATTTCTTGCCCTTTGCAAGCGCACCCTTAAAGAAGTTGGAAGCGCTGGCGCCAATCGACGAGAACGCGGATGCAATGTCGGCATGGGGCGTTGCCGCGGGAATCTCGGCCGAGAAATCAGTATCGCTCTCGTAAGACACGCGCCTCGGCTGTTCAACGTAATCGTCGTCAGACTCGTCCGCAACGTCTTGCGCCGGCGCGGCGGGAGCCAAAATGTCCAGTCCTGCCGCGGGATCGATCGCGGACACCGCCTCGGGCTCGGCAACGGCAGCGGCAACCGCGGCAGACTCATCATCCACGGTGACAGCGGGCGCAGGTGCAGCCACGACGGGGGCAGGCTCGGGCTCAAACGTCGGCTCCTCACCCTCCTCGTAATCGAGCGTGCAGGACTCGGGAAGCATTCCGAGCGCACGGATGGCATCCGAACCAAAGCGGATGTTGCCGGCGGCATTGCGATAGAGCTTGGGCTCGGGCTCGGCCGCGACAGGCTCCTCCACCGGCTCGGCAGCGGAAACCTCGTCATTGAACTCTTCGGCCTGGACAGCCTGATTCTGATCCTCGGGCACAATGGCGCCAATCAGCGTCTCGTCGGCAGACGCACCCTCAAAGCCCTCGATCTGCTCGTCGAAAGCCTCGCCCTGTTCGGGCTCGGTTTGAGCGTCGGGAGCAATCGGCTGGCCGAACTCGTCCTCAGCGTAGGTAGGCTCTTCATACTCGATGGTGTTACCGTAGTCGTTTTGCTGCTGGGCCGCGGCATACTCCGCCGCTGCGCGCGCCATTTCCTCGGCACGACGCTTCTGCTCCCCAAAATAGGTATCGAACGGAACATCGTCGGGAAACTCGTTTTCGCCCTGGAAGGGAGCAACGTTGTCCATAACGCCGAGCATAGCGGCGACAGAGGACTTGTTGCACACCGCGCCGGACGTATAGGGAAGAATATGGCGGTTAGAGATGATGTTTGCCGCGTTGGCAAGTGCAACGAGGGAAGCGAGGATCGCGACAATCCACAGCAGAACCTTGAGCGCGCCGGGGAGCGGCAGGATACGCAGGATGGCAACGGCAGCGGGGGCAACCGTGGCAACGGGCAACAGCTTGGCGATGAGCGCACGATACGAAGCATAGGGCTCGCGGGCGAGCAGCTCAGCACGGGGAGAGTCGTAGTGTGCGACAACGACCACCGGGCGGTTGCGCGGAGACGCGAGCGGGCCCGAGGCCTTGTGGTAGGCGATGACATTTTGGCTCACGCCCGTCTTGCCCAGGCGCGAAACCACGGGGTGCCCTGTGCGTTCGAGCACGTAAAGAACGGCGCCGACAATGGCCAGCAAGGTGCCGACCAAGCCGATACCGCCACCGATGCCCATCAGCAGGGCACCGGCAAACGCAAGAATACCGGTAACGGCAAATGCCAACCTACTGGGCGCCGGGGCATTGAACTCCTGAACCTCGGGGTCAAAGCCGTGGTTGCGAAAGATCTGAGCGATATCCTCGGCAGCCAAGCGCTCTTCTTCGCTGCATGCCGGCGTAATGCCGGTGTTCTGCAGCAGGTGGTTAATATAGTTCTGGGTGTTCGCCATGTGCGCTCCACATCCATAATCCGACAAATAGGCCCAATGCATGCACATTAGAACCGTATATAGTCGAAAGTATACCCCGAGCGAGCGCAAACGACCGAATTCGGGCCATCTTAACGCCCCGAGCGGACAAGGATATAGCCTAATCTCCATATCGGACTAAAATCATGGCAGCAAACTACCTTCTCATGCGAGGATTCTATGACGGCAAGCGACGCGACCGCGACAATTAAAAAGGGAAGTTCGGAGCCCAGTTTCGATAAAACGGCTCAGCGCATCCTCAACCTTTTCTTTGTGCTCAACAGCTCCCCCGAACCGCTGACGACCGAGCAGATCGTCTTGGATTCCGACCTGGGATATGGCTCGGGCAACATCGACTCGGATAAGCGCAAGTTTCGGCGCGATCGTGACAAACTGCTCGAGCGTGGCATCTTAATCAAGGAGGTTCGCCCCGCCGGCGCGCAGGAGACCGAGGAAAGCTCGTGGACAATCGACCGCGAGCACACGTTTGCTGCAGGCGGCCTCATCACCGCAGACGACGCCGATATCCTGCTCAACGCCATCGACCAGACGCTAGCGACCGGCTCATCCACCTTTACCGCGCCGCTTGCCGATATTCGCTCCAAGATTGCCTATCTCACCGGTAGGACGACGGTTGACGAAGTACCGATCCGTCGCTCTCCCACCGTCGATGCGGTATGGAGCGCCTTTGCCGAGCGATGCGCGCTGCGATTTTTATATCAGAACGGACGCGGCGAGCAGAAAGAACGTACCGTCTGCGTCTACGGCATGTTCGAACGCGAGGGCGTGGCGTACTTCTGCGGCCTCGACAATGTTACCGACGACATCAGGACATTCCGCTGCGACCGTATCGTTCGCGCTTGGCGCCCCTCAAAGGCCTACGCCATCCCCGCGAACTTCAATCTCAACGACTATCTGTTCTTTGAATTCGATTTTGCCGACCGACCGCCCGTTGCAGCTACGTTCTCGTTCGCCCCTCAGACGCAGATCGATATGATCAACGGCCTCACGCGCGGGCGAGGTGAGCTCGCACACACCGATGCAGGATGGACCTGGACCGTTGACGTGCGCGACCTTGAAGCCGCCGCCTCATTTTGCATGGCCCACGCCATGGACGGCATGAGGCCCGTGGCCCCAAAATCGCTCAAACAGGCGTGGAACCACCTCATTGAAAGGACGGTGCACGAGCATGCCCGTGCGTAAACTCACCAGCGAGCAGAGGCTCTCGCGCGCCATCGACATCATGGAGGCCCTCTACGCCGTCGGCGAGAGCGGCATGACACGAACCGAGATTTGCAGTCGCTTTGACATCACGGGGGTGTCGCTCGACGAGATTCTTGAGATCGTCTCGACGCTCGCGGACCGAGAATCGGGCGCGCGCATCATCTGCGAATGCCGCGGCGAGCGTGTGGTCCTCACCGGTGACGCCGGGCGCGTGCTACCGCTGCGTCTGAGTGCCGCCGAGGGCGCCGTGCTCAACCATGAACTTGAATCGTTGGGGATCGAGCCCCAGGCGGCAGCTCGGATTCGACATGCTCTTCTACCCGAAGAGCTCGGCTATAACCAGCGCGTCTTTGACACCGTCAACCACGGGTCGCACTGGCAGCAGCTGAGCTGTGCCATTCAGGACGGCGTTCGCTGCCGCATCTCGTATCGTTCGATGAACGATGCACGGCCACGCGAGCGTCTGGTCGACCCCTTGCGCATTACGGCAAACGGCGACCAAACATACCTGATTGCCTGGGACATCGCGGTCGATGAGCAGCGCACCTACCGCATGGATAAAATCGAGGGACTCGCCTTGACGGAAGACTCCGTCGTGCCTCACGCACCGGACGTTGCATCCCTCCACGATTCCCTTGCCCGGACGCAGCGTAGCGCAAAGCTCTTGATGCCACTCGATATGGCGGAGCATCTGGACTGGGCCGGCATCACCCAAATCGAGCGCAGCGGGGCAGACCTGGCAACGGTAACCGTGCATTACGGCTCCGAGCGTTGGCTACTGAGCCAGGTAATCGCAGCGGGCGGAGCCATCCGTATCTTGGATGACCCCGCCCTGTCAAAGCGTCTGTGCGATATGGCAAAAACCCTCGTCTGTCCGCTTTAGCGGCGCCGTTCGTGGCGTGCGCGCCACAGTTGCAGATAGTGTCCGATCTGCGCCGATTCGATGCGCTGGTAGGAGCTCGTGGGCAGCGACGTTAAGAACTTCTTTCCGTAGCCCTTCGTCACCAGGCGCGGGTCGGCCAGAATCAGCACGCCGCAATCGGTCGACGAGCGGATAAGGCGCCCGGCCGCCTGCTTGACCTCGAGCACCGCCTCGGGCAGCGAATAGCGCGCCCAAGCGCGGTCCTCGCGCAGGTTGCGCTCGCACGAGAGCGGGTCCGTGGGGCTCGAGAACGGCAGCTTGGGAATGATGACGCAGCGCAGCGTCTCGCCGCTGGCGTCGAATCCCTCCCAGAAGGCCTTAAGCGCAAAAAGCGACGAGGTCGGCTCGTTGATAAACCGGTCGCGCAGGCGACGAGGAGATGAGTTGCGCTGCTGGCAGTTGAGCTCCAGACCCGCACGGGCCATCTTGGGCTCAACGCGGGCGTACAGGTCTTCCATGTCGCGCCGATTGGTAAACAATGTGAGCACCGATCCGCCCATGGCAAGATGGGCGTCGACCAGCACGCGCTCGAGCGCCGTAAGATAGCTCTCACGATCGCGCGGATCGGGTATATCGCCCGCAACGACTACAGCCATGTTCGAATCAAAGTCGTAGCTCGAGTCCAAGTGCAGCGATGAGGATGTTGAAGCACCGATGCGATCGAGGCCGACCGCGTGGTTAAAGTGTTCAAAGCTTTTGGACACCGTCATGGTCGCCGAGGCAAAGATAGCCGTGTGAACCTCGGGCAGCCACTCGGTTGCCAAGGCCTCGCCAATGTCGATGCGCTCTGCGGTCATTGACTCTCCGCCGGCACGCAACCTGCGATTGACCTGCAGCGAATACACGTAGTGTTCATCGGTGCCGTCGATGATGAGTTTGAGGTTCTCGGCCAGCTCGTGCAGGCGGCGCGAGATATCGCCCAAGTCGACAACAACCTCGGGCTTGTCGGCGGCGACGGCTTGCACCAGCGCGTCGACGCACTTGTCAGCTTGTTCCAATGCATCGATGGCAGCGTAGGCCGACTGTAAGAAATCATGCCAGTCGTCAGATTCGCGCAGCTCGGGGCCAATCCATAGATTGGCATTGTCATAACCCCCACGGGCACGGCGGCCGAGCTCGCGAACGCCATCGAACACGTCGGCGATTGCCATGCTCGCGCGCGCAACCGTCGACGTCGCCTTGGCAGTAAGGCCCAGATAGAGCGTAGAGCCCTCAGAGGTTGCCAAATCACGGGAGACCTGGCTTAGCGCACCGGTGCTCGAGCCACCCAGGCGCTCAAACAGAACGCGTGATTCGTCCGCCGACACCACGCGCGCCCACTGACGGCGCGCCTCGCGCTCGATAGAATGAGCCTCGTCGATTACCCAATGACGAATCGGAGGCAAAATCCTGCCCTCGGCCGCAACATTGCGGAACAGCAGGGAATGGTTGGTGACCACCACGTCGGCATGCGCCGCACGACGGCGAGCGCCGTGGACCAAGCATTTTTCAGGGAAAAACGGGCAGAGGCGACGAGCACACTCGCGCGAGGCCGTCGTAAAGTCGGGGCGGTTGACGCTGCGCCACCGAATGCCAAGCGAGTCGAGGTCGCCATCGGCTGATTGACAGACGTACGCCATAATGACCGCGACCGCCGTGAGCGTGTCCGCCGGATCGCGCTTGGTGGTAATCTCGACCTGGCCGCGGCTCATGCGCTCAAGCTTGCGCAGGCACGGATAGTGGTCATAGCCCTTGAGAGCGCAAAATGACAGGCCACCGTCCAGTTGCTCGGCAAGTTTTGGCAGCTCATGGTACATGAGCTGGTCGGCAAGATTGTTCGATTTGGTCGCAATACCAACCGTGATGTTGTTACGGCGTGCTGCCTCGGCAAAAGGCACCAGATAGGCCATCGATTTGCCGACGCCCGTGCCCGCCTCAATTACACGATGAGTGCCCGTGACCAGCGCATCGCGGACCTCGAGCGCCATCGCGATCTGCTCATCACGCGGCTCGTAGGTGGGATACATGCGATTGACCAGGCCACCTGGCGCATAGTCTGCCTCAATCTCCTCACGACTCGGCATCTTGAGGATCGGCAGTTCGTCGGCGTCCACCCGATCGTCGGCGCGATCGGCCTTGAGAACGTCAGCACGAGCGGCGCTGAGAGAGAAGATAGAACCAGGGTTCTGCCCCGCCAAGAATGAGAAGATTGGACGATAGGACCAAGGCACGTCCGGATGCATGTCGGCTAGGCGCGCCATGAGGCCCTGGGGCAAGTCGGTGAGTGCCACGAGCAACACGCGCCATACGCCACACAGGGCGTCGACGTCGGCATTGGCACGGTGTGATACCGAGTCACAGCCAAACAGATCGGCCATAAAAGACAACTTGTGCGATGCCAGGCGCGGAAGCGCGATGCGCGACAGCGCCAGCGAATCGATCCAGATATCGCTCACGTTGACGCCGCCTTTGACCGACTCGATAAACGAGCGGTCGAACGTGGCGTTATGTGCGATTACCGGGCAACCACCGACAAAATCGGCGAGAGCGGCTACGGCCTCAACGGCCGACGGGGCATCTGCCACATCGGCATTTGTAATGCTCGTGAGCTCGGTGATCTCGGCGGGAATCAGCTGCTTGGGATGCACGAAGGTATCGAAGCGGTCGACGACCTCGCGGCCCGAAAGACGGGCCGCCGAGATCTCGATCAGCTCATTGTCCTGCACCGAAAGACCTGTGGTCTCGGTATCGAGGACAATCACATCTTCCTCGATAAGGCCGAAGGACTGCGTTTTGGAGCGTTCGGCAAGCGTGGCATAGGAGTCGATGACAAACTGCGGCGTTCCTGACGAAACCGCGTCCTCGATTAGCATGCAATGCCCGCTCGACGAAGGCCCATACGAATCAGGCTGTCACAGACCTGCGGGAACGTCATGTCGTCGGTGTGGCGGATCTCGTCCGGATACAGCGACGTATCGGTCATGCCGGGAATGGTATTGGTCTCGAGGATAACGGGGCCGTCCTCACTCACGATAAAGTCGCTGCGCGAGATACCCAGGCAACCGAGGGCCTTGTGAGCAGCACAGGCAAGCTCCTGAGCGCGAGCGTAATTCTCGGGTGAAATCTGCGCCGGAATGCGATGGATGTCCGTAGGGTCGACATATTTCACGTCCAGATCGTAGAACTCGCAGTCCTCGGGTTTGCGAATCTCGACAATCGGCAGAGCGCGCACGTCGTCCTCGCCGTACACACCGACGGTGATCTCGGTACCCTCGATGCACTTCTCGACCAGCACTTTGTCGCCGTACGCAAACGCCTTGGCGATTGCCGCGGGCAGCTCGGAGGGCTCATGGACCAGGGAAATGCCATAGCTGGAACCGTTGACGGCCGGCTTCACAAAGCAGCGCTCGCCACAAACCTCGACGATATGATCGATATCGACTTCATCGCCCACCTCGAGCGCGAGGCCGGGGGCAATGGGAATGCCCGCCTTGGCGTACAGGAGCTTAGAGACCTCCTTGTCGGCACCGCAGGCGCTGGCAAGCACGCCCGAGGCCGTGTAGGGGATACCCAGGGTCTCCATGGCGCCCTGCATGGCGCCATCCTCGCCGCCGGCACCGTGCATGGCGATAAACGCCACGTCAAAGCCGCCGGTCGCCATGGTTACCATAAAATCATCGGCAGCCGTGTCGAGCAGCTCCACCGAAGTGTAGCCGGCCTCCTTCAAGGCAACCACGACGTTCTTTCCCGAATTGAGCGAGATCTCGCGCTCAGCGGAATGACCGCCCGCCAAGACCGCTACGTGCATGTTCTCTAGGCTTTTACCCGGCATGGGCAGACTCCTCCTCTATAATTTCTGCAGCTGATACCATATTGTAGCGATACCCTCTACGTTTCCCCAAAATCGAAAGGCTTCCATGAATCCCAGGACTAAATCTCAGGACATTCGCGACTTGAGCCAAAACGATATTCGCGAGCTCGTGGCCGAGCTTGGCCAGCCCGCCTTCCGCGCGAAGCAGCTCATCGAATGGGTCTTTGAGAAGAACGTTTGTTCGTTTGACGATATGACCAACCTTCCCAAGGCTTTCCGCGAGCAGCTTAAAGAGGCTTTTGCCTTTGATACGCCGACTGAACTCACCAAGCAGGTTTCCAAAGATGGCTCTCGCAAGTATCTGCTCGAGTACCACGACGGCGTTTCCGTCGAGACCGTCGGCATGCCCCGTCGTAACAAGCTTTCCGTCTGCGTTTCCACCCAGGCAGGCTGTGGCATGGGCTGCGCCTTTTGCGCTACCGGTCTCAACGGCCTCAAGCGCTCTCTGACCGCTCAAGAGATCGTCGACCAGGTACTTCATGTATCCAACGACTTTGGCGAGCGTGCCACGAGCGTTGTCTTCATGGGCCAGGGCGAGCCATTTGCCAACTACGACGAGGTTCTCAAGGCGCTGCGAATCCTCAACGACCCCGATGGCATCGGTATCGGCGCTCGTCACCTCACCGTCTCTACCAGCGGCGTTATTCCCGGTATTCGCAAATTTGCCGACATCCCCGAGCAGTTCACGCTTGCCGTTTCCCTGCATTCCGCCATCCAGTCGACGCGCAATAAGCTCATGCCCGGTGTTAAAAAGTACACGCTGCTTCGCCTTCACGAAGCGCTTCAGCTCTACACCGAGAAGACCGGCCGCCGCCCGACCTATGAGTATGCCATGATCGAAGGCGTCAACGATACGAATCCCGAAATGCAGGCGCTCTGCGACTTCTGCGAGGGAACGCTGTGCCACGTTAACCTCATTCAGCTTAACGACATCGAGGGTAGCCCGCTCAAGCCGTCGCCGATTCATAAGGTTGAGGATCTTCAGCGTCGTCTTGAGTCCCGTGGCATCGAGACCACGATTCGTAACTCCCGTGGTAACGATATTGACGCCGCTTGCGGACAGCTGAAGCAGCGCTTCAAAGTTCAGAAGAACGCATAGGGGAGTCGCATCCCAAAACGTTTCATGTGAAACATCGAACGACCCCGGTTACAGAATATGCAACCGGGGTCGTTTCATTTATTGACCTTAATTTTGAATTAGCTGCTACCTGTCCCATTTTTACGGCCAAAATAAGGGGTCCTTGTCTCATGAATCAGACAAGGACCCCTCAAAATATGCTGAGTAATTGTTAGGTACCTAATAGCCTACATTTTCCCATTGGTTGCTGACCCAACCTTGATTAATCTTGGGATTCTTCGTTACCTGAGCAGTACGCATGGCAACATCTTCTGTCATAACATCCATTTTCTTTTTGGAAGTATCGACGATATCTTGCGCGCTACGAAGCAAACGACCTCGAAGTTCATCGTCTGTCGCGATCCTATAGCCAGCAAAGGCACCAGCCGCGACAGTCGTCACCAATGCAATCGCTGTTAAAATCTTATTCCTCATCTTGGCCTCCTTGATCAAACTGAATCATTTCGCCAAGAATACGAGAGAGCTCTTCCTCGTCTTTAAACTCAATCTCAATCTTATTCTTTCCACGCGAGCTCTTCACACGCACGTTGGTATTAAAAACCTGACGAAGCATGCGGGCAGCCTTTTTAAAAGACTGAGGCGTTGCAGGCCTCGGCGTCTTAGGTGTCTCTCCGGCAGAAAACAACGGAGCAAGATTTTCTGTCGCTCTTACGGAAAGGCCCTCTGTAACAACTTTCTCTGCAAGTCGAATACGCGCGTCCTCATAGGGAACTGCAAGAATCGCACGTGCATGACCAGCAGTAAGTTTGCCCTCAAAAATCATCTGCTGAACTACTTCGGGAAGATCGAGAAGACGCAGCGAGTTTGTAATTGCAGAGCGTGACTTGCTTACTGCCTTCGACAATGCCTCCTGGGTCATCCCGCTGGCATCAATGAGTTGGCGATAGCCCTTAGCCTCTTCGACGGGATTCAGATCAGAACGCTGAAGGTTTTCGATAAGAGCTAGAGCCAGCATCTCTTCATCATTTACCTCTTTAATGATGACTGGCAATTCTTCAAGGCCAGCAAGCTTTGACGCCTGGTAACGACGCTCACCAGCGATGATCTCATAGCCGTTTCCATGCTTGCGAACCAAAAGCGGCTGCAAAACGCCATGTTCTTGGATTGACTCGCTCAACTCGCGAAGTTCAGTTTCGTTAAAGTGAATTCGCGGCTGATTAGGGTTGGGAACGATATCCTCAATAGGTAGTTCTGTTTCAGATGCGGCATTTGAAGCCGATGCAGCCGAACCGCCGGTCTCATACTCGGCCTCTGAGACCAAAGCATTGAGTCCACGTCCCAATCCGCCACGTTTCTTTACACTAGGCACGCTTGATCACCTCTTTTGCAAGGTTCATATATGCTTTTGCACCCTTATTTTGAGGTGCATAGGTAATTACCGGTTCTCCAAAAGACGGAGCTTCGGAGATTTTAACCGTACGGGGGATTAGCGTCTTAAACGCCTTATCACCAAAGTACGATTGAACCTCCTCAACAACCTGATTCGATAGTGAAGTACGCGAGTCATACATGGTCATAAGCACTCCATAGGTGTCTAAGCCCTTGTTCAGACGTGATTTGACCATCTTCATTGACTCAAGCAGCTTTGTAACACCCTCGAGTGCATAATATTCGCACTGGATCGGAATCAAAACGCTGTCTGCTGCGGTCAAGGCGTTGATAGTAAGCAGGCCGAGCGAAGGAGGACAGTCAATGAAAATGAAATCGAACTCGTCCTGAATCGGCTCAAGCAAATCTTTGAGGCGGGTTTCACGAGCAATTGCGCTTACGAGCTCAATTTCTGCGCCTGCAAGCTGAATTGTTGCCGGAATTACAAATACCTTTTTGCAATTTGTATCAAGAACAAGCGATTCTGCCGGCACATCATTCAACAATGCATCATAGATGCAGTGATCAAGGTCTTCTTTTTCAATTCCAAATCCACTGGTGCTGTTTCCCTGTGGATCAAAATCGACAATCAGCGTCTTGCGACCCTGCTCACCCAGTGCTGCTGCAAGGTTTACAGCCGTCGTCGACTTACCGACGCCGCCTTTTTGATTGATGATTGCAATGATACGCGTGTCTTTTGCGCTCTTCGAACGCTTAACGTCGCGAAATCCCACGGTCCCTCCTGGTGTGTATTAAAGCTGTCAAACGGAGGATGTTTCACGTGAAACATTCCGATTCAATATCAACCGCCATGTTTCACGTGAAACACTGCAAGTTGTTAGTATCCATTATGTTTCACGTGAAACATCTAGGCAAGCGGATTCTTCTTTGCCATGCCATTTGCACGAGGCAATGAAACGGATGCTGGATGGCTCTTCTTAAGAACAATGAACTCCCTGTGGCCTAAGCCCTCAGGCAAATCGATTGCATCATTCTGAAGCAACGTGAAGCCACAGATCTTAGCGGCTGACATACCGGAAGCAAGCTCCTCATCCGATGGATTGCCCTTCGTGATAACAAATAACCCACCATCCTTGAGATACGGAGCCGCATACTCAACAAGAATCGGTAGAGGGGCAAGTGCGCGGGCGGTTACGACAGAGAACTGCTTCTTATGGCTCCGGGCATATTCTTCAAGTCGATCATGGACTGCATGACCGTATTTCAATCCAAGAGCATGAACAAATGAATTGACAGCATCAACCTTCTTGCCAACAGAGTCAATATAAGTAGTTTTACGATGCGTGGTTATCGTTAATGGAATACCAGGGAAACCCGCACCAGTTCCCATATCGAGCAAAGCTCCCTCAGGAGCCTTATTGATATAAGGGAGCAAGACAAGTGAGTCGAGAATATGAAGTACCGCAGCGTCTTCTACGTTAAGAATACGGGTGAGGTTGGTTGTCTTATTTGTTTCAAGAACCAAATCCAAATGCATAATACATTTCCTTAGATCAACATCAGTTATATTCAGGGAATACTCTTTGCAATAGGAAGTTAGACGACTCAGCATCTCGTCAGCCTGCTGATCTGTAAGTACAAACAACAGAAGCTCCTTTCTGACAAAAATCAGTGTATCGAGAACTTTTGACAAAAAAAGGGGACGTGGAAACCACGCCCCCTTAGCATAAGCTCGAGTAGATTATCGAGCAACAATCACCACATG
>CABUJL010000009.1 GCA_902491915.1 uncultured Collinsella sp. | reverse complement strand
CAAAAATCAGTGTATCGAGAACTTTTGACAAAAAAAGGGGACGTGGAAACCACGTCCCCTTAGCATAAGCTCGAGTAGATTATCGAGCAACAATCACCACATGGCGATCAGGGTCAGAACCCTCAGAATGGGTATCGACGGCATCATTACCACGAAGTGCAATATGAACCAGTCGGCGCTCATAGGCATTCATGGGCGGAAGCGAAACACTCTTATGAGTACGAATGGCACGCTCAGCGGCAGACTGAGCCATAGAGGCAACCTTGTCCTGACGACGGCTCTTGTAGCCCTCAACGTCAACCACAACCGGATACCTAAAGCCAAGCTTGCGGCTCACCAGCAAAGAGAACATAACCTGAAGGGCATCAAGGGTACGGCCATGACGGCCAATGAGAACAGCAAGATCAGGAGCCGTAACATCCAAAATCAGCTCGCCCTCGTCGCCCTCGTACTCATCAATAGGAGAGTTGGCGGCATCGAAGTGCGAAAGGATGGAACGCAGAATGGAAATCGCAACATCGGCAATGGTGTCGAGCTCCTCATCGGTCAGCTCTTCACCGGCCTTGTAGCGCTGTGCAATCTCGGGATAATCGCCCGCAATCTGCGGGGCAACCTCCTCAAGCATATCCTCGATGATCTCTTCAGACATAACGTACTCCAAAAGTTAGGTACCTAAATAAGATTGATATCCCGACTACTTCTTCTTGTGCGGACGCGGCTTCTTCTCGCGACGGGTAACCTCGACCTGCAGCGGAGCGTTCTTGAGGCGCTCCTCCTCATCGGCCTTAGCCTTGTCGATAACCTTCTGCGTCACGAAGATCTGCTGGATAACTTGCCAGGCAGAAGACACATCGTAGTAAAGCAGAACGCCGACGGGCAGGCTCCAGCCCATCCAAAGCATCATGACGGTCATGACGACGGCCATCATGCGCATGCTCTGGGCCTGCTGACCAGTCTGATTGCGAGACATATACAGCTGCGGAATCAGGGTCAAGACGCCGAACAGAATCAGGCAAACCAGCGCAGGCAGCGCAACCATAAAGCCATCGGCAAAGGAAGCGCTCGGCGTGGTGGTAAGGTCAGGCAGGATGTTGAAGAACGAGAACGTGCCGTCGCTAAAGTAGTTCGGCAGGTTACGCAGCAGCGTAAACAGGGCGAACAGGACAGGCATCTGGATCAACAGCGGCAAACAACCAGCCATGGGGTTGAACTTGTTCTCGCTGTAGAACTTCTGCATCTCCTCGGCCTGGCGCTGGGGATCGTCGGCATAGCGCTCCTGGATCTCGAGCATCTTAGGCTGCAGCACCTGCATGCGAGCCGTCGACTTGGTCGACTTGAGCATAAGCGGCGTCAGCAGCAGACGGATGATGACCACCAGGATGATGATGGACAGGCCCCAGTCAACCGCAAAGGTCTGGATGAGCTTGAGCAGCTCAAAAAGGATGTTAACGATCCAATCCCACATGTAAGTTTTCCTCCGATAGCGAGTGCCCGCTAAGGCACAGGGTCATAACCGCCGACGTGCAGGGGATTGCAGCGAGCGATGCGCCTCACGGCAAGCCAGCAGCCTCTCAAAACACCGTACTTCTCAATCGCCTGGATAGCGTATTGCGAGCACGTTGGGTAATAAATGCAGGCGTCAGGCAATAAGGGCGAAATAACCTGTTGATATATGCGAATAGGAGCGATGGCAACACGTCGCAAAACGTGATTGCTCATCGCTCCTCCCCGGCAACGCCGGCGCGTTTCATAAGCGAACGCAATGCCTTGTCCATCTCCTGCGGCGAGGAAACCCTCGTCTTGGGAGTCGCGAACAAGATGATGTCATAACCCGCAACGGGAAATCCACAGCTGCGGGCGGCCTCGCGCATCACACGCTTAGATCGGTTGCGCACGACAGCACAACCGAGTCGTTTAGCACCAACGAAGGCGACCCTTCCGGAGTCGCCTTCGCCAACCGATTCACATATGGTCATTCGAATCAGAGGGTGATTGAAACGACGCCCCTGACTGAACACATGCTCGAAATCTTGCCGAGACTTAATAGTCTTCATGCGAGATGTGTGTATCGCTGCTAGACAGTGAGACGCTTGCGGCCCTTGGCGCGACGACGGGCGAGCACGGCACGACCACCCTTAGTGGCCATACGGGCACGGAAGCCATGGGTCTTGGCACGCTTACGCTTATTAGGCTGATACGTACGCTTCATCTTAAGTTCCTCCTGCTGCATTTCGAGTGTCCGCGGGGGCGCGGACGCAGATATAGACACGTGAGCTTGAAGATTGTAGGGAAATCAATGTTCAAATGTCAAGAAATCAAAGGTAAAAGGTTGCAAAGAGTACACGGTTCCCCCATAAGCAGAATCGGCATTTGAGGCAGCAGACAACTTTTCACGAAATTTCATCGAGTTTTCAACAGGTCATGTTGGAAATGTTGAGAACTTTTCGTCCGTTTTCCAAAGTTTTCAACAGGTTTTGAAAACTTGTCGAAAGATGAGAAACATTGCGCGGTGAGCTACTATTTGTTCAAAACCTTTTGAAAGATTGCGAGCGGCATGTCTGACGACTTCTACACCATGGTCGATTCCGGTGATCCGGCACCCGACAACGAGCACATCACCGGCGTGCGCGAGGAACGCAACGAGGGTGAGCAGGACACCGCACAAGCACCGAAGGCCATGTATGCGGCGCGCATCGCGGTCTACGATGACATGCTGTCGACACCGCGTGTCATCGTCATCGAACCGCAAGACGTCCGTACCTACCTGGAAGAGACAACCAACACCGTCTATCAGTGCATGAAAGAGCAGGGAGGACGCATTTCGCTGATGGTTATCCGCGAGATTGTCGAAAACTTTATCCACGCGCATTTTGCAGAGCCCATCATCTCGATTCTGGACGGCGGAGACACCATCCGCTTTGCTGACCAAGGACCCGGCATCGACGACAAGGAACGTGCTTTCGACTTTGGCGTTACCAGCGCAAACAGCAAGATGAAGCGCTATATCCGTGGAACCGGAGCAGGGTTTCCCATGGTGCAGGAGTATTTGGAAAACGCCGGCGGTGCCGTATCCATCGAGGACAACATGGGCAACGGCACCGTGGTTACGGTAAGCCTGAACCCTAAACGCGTGCAGGAAATCGAGCGTGCCGGCGGACGCGGCGCTGCCGTGCGGCCCGAGACGGAGCAGCCCACATATCCCCTGCCGGGAGCTTTTGCGCAGCAGCCCATGGCAACGCAGCAGATGCAGCCCACCGTGGGACAGATGCAGCAGCCCGGAATGCCTCCTACACAAGAACCCCAAGCGGCATCGATGTCGATGCCGCCAAGCATGCCAGAGGCCGTGCCGCTGGCGGATCAGGATGCAGCAGCAATGCAGCAGGCGACGGGCGCACCGGGTGGCCAGCAAATGGGCTATCAGCCGTACCAACAAGGATATCCATATCAGCAGATGCCGCCACTGGGGTACGGCCAGCAGTTCCCGCAGCAGTACCAGCAGGGATATCAGCAGCCGTACCAGCAGATGCCGCAGCAGCAGTACAACCCCTGGGCCCAGCAGATGCCTCCGCAGCCTTACCAACAGTGGCCTCAAAGTTTTCAACAGCAAATGCCACCGATGCAGAGTTCTCAACAACCAGCAGCTCAAATGATGTATCCTAATGCAGAAAATCAGCATGCGCAGCCACAACCGGACGTGTTCGTAAGCGATCGCGGCAACGCCGCGCTGGGCTATCTGGCGCAAAATCAAGCGTGCGGTGCAACCGATCTGGCGAGGGCGTTTGGAAACTCAGCCCCCACTTGGTCACGCACGCTCAATGACTTGGCGCAGGCCGGCTTGGTCATCAAGCATGGCCAGAAATACCATCTGACCGAACTCGGCGCCGCTCGCGTGCGAGCTCAGAGCTAAAGAACGGGAGAGACAGTGGACGAGGAAGCAAGCATCATCCTGGGGGATGCCATCGCCTTTTGCCAGCGCGACGGCCAAGATGCACGCCTCATCAACATGCTGGGGCAATCGCGCGCCATAAGCCTGACCGAAGATACGCTCACGATCGAGGCCCCCTCGCGCTTTGCCATCGCGCAGCTCAAAAAGCATCAGCCGACTATTGAGGCCTATCTGGAAGAAATCGCCTTTGCATCGATCGCGCTCGACATCGTGGCACCGCAAGGCGCCGCGACGGAATCCGCTGCCGCCACGGCGCCCGCCACGGCGCCCGCCACGGCTCCCGCTGCTTCCCCGGCGGTGCCGGCCTCCGCAGGCGACGCGTCGACGGTCGAGCACCAGCACAGCGATGTTTCCCGTGAAACCATGGCACCGTTGCCGACCGCGGCGGCGACGCCAACGAACGCGCCCGTCACGCACATGCCCATCGCTCACGACGCAGCGGCGGGCGCGGATTCGGGCATTGCAATCAAAAACACGCTCTCGGCCGACGATTTTCGTCGCATGATGAACCAGATGAAGGGCGGGGCGCCGACTAAATCCACGCAAGCCGCGACCCCCACCTCACCCATGCCAGCACCGACCGTGCCGGCCGAGCAGAATACGGATGGAGCCCCGCTCGCCGCGAACTCAAAATTTACCTTTGAGAACTTTGTCTACGGCCCCGAAAACAGCCATGCCTATCGCTCGGCACTCAAGTTTGCCGCCCTCGCGGACGAGCGCGGCACATGCACATCACTGTTCATCTACGGCAAATCGGGCCTGGGCAAGACGCACCTGCTGCTTGCCATCAAAAACGAGCTCGCCGAGAAGTCGCCCGAGATCAAGGTCAAGTATGCCAACTCCCAGGCATATCTGGACGACCTGATGACCGAGTTCGACCGTCAAAAGAAGAGCAACGCTCCCATCATGCAGGCGTACCACGGCGTGGACGTGCTCATCATCGATGACATCCAAAACATCATCGGCAAGCGCGCGAGCGTGGACTACTTTTTCCAGCTCATGGACGAGTTCATCCGCAACAACAAGAAGGTCGTCATCGCGGCAGACCGCGCCCCCAAGGACCTAAGCATGGACGAGCGTCTGACCAGCCGCTTCAACGCCGGCATGCTCTGCCTGGTTGCAGAGCCCAGCTACGAGATGAAATACAAGATCTTGCAGCGCTATTACGAGAACACCATCGTCGCCGCCCCCGAGGCAGGCGACGACTCGCTGCTGGCGGCCTATGGGGGCGACGGCGGGCACCTGACCGACGAACACTTTAAACACATGGCCGAGGTCTCGGGCACCAACATCCGCGAACTCGAGAGCTTTTGCGAGCGCTGCGCCGGCGAGGCGGGTGACCGCGAGCGCGAGGGCGGGGAGCTCACCTTTGACGATATCGACGCCATCGCCAGCCAGTACTTCGACACATCGGCCAAAAAGATCAACGTCCAGACGGTTCAGTCCGTCATCGAAGAGCAGTACGGCGTGACACACGAGGAGCTCATCGGCCCGCGTCGCAACGCCAATATCGCCAAAGCACGCCATATCGCTATCTACCTGGCCATCGAGATGTGCGAAATGACGACCACGGCGGTGGGCGCCGAATTTGGCAACCGCAACCACTCGACCGTCAGCACGAGCTACAAAAAGGTCCAGAAGATGATCCAGGAAGACCGCACCGTCACCGAAGACCTCAAGTCACTGCGCGATAAAATTACACTGCGCTCGTAGGGAAATAGAGACACCTGTTGAAAACTTGTCGAAACCACGGGCATAAGGTGTTTAAAACCCAACCCGCGGTGATGAAAAGTTTTGCGCAGGTTTTGAACGTGGAAAACCACCCCCGTTGCACACAGGTTGCTGTCGATTCTCTTTCTGGGTCTGACCTGCGTCTTTGGGAGTAATCAACAGTTTCGTCAGTGCTATTACTATTATTAAGATATTTATATCTATAGAAAGGTATTAAAAGATGAAGTTCACCGTCAGCCAGAGCTCGCTTACACAAGCCATCGGCGTCGTTATGAAGGGCGTCGCTTCGGCATCCACCCTTCCCATCCTGTCGGGCGTGCTCGTCAAGGCGCAAGACGGCATCTTGGAATTCCAGACCTCTAACTACACCATCTCGATCCGTCATCGCATCGCGGCACATGTCGAAGAAGAGGGCGAGATGGTTATCCCTTGTAAGATGCTCTCCAATATCACCAAGACCCTCCCCGATGCCCCGGTCACCTTTGAGCTGTCCGAGCGCCAGGTGCTGATTGGTTGTGAGAAGAGCTCTTTCCGCCTGAACACGCTCGATGCCAATGACTTCCCCGAGTTTCCGGCCTATGCCATCGAGAGCGCCGTGGAACTGCCGACCGATATCTTGTCCGAAATGGTCGGCCGCGTGTGGCGCGTCACCTCGACTGACAAGGCCCGCCCCATCCTGGGTGGCGTGCACATGAAGGTCGAGAACAACACCGTGCGCCTGGTGGCGACCGATTCCTTCCGCTTGGCCGTGTGCGATACGCAGGTCGAGACCTCAACCCTCGAGGGCTCCTTTGAACTCAACGTTCCGGCCGACGCCTTTAACGACGCGCTGAACATCATGGCCAGCCAGGCGACCATCATGATCGGGGCTACCGACACCCAGGTCGTCTTTGAGGCCGGCAACACCACCTACGTGTCGCGCCGCATCGAGGGCGTGTACCCCAACTACAAGCAGCTCATCCCCGATTCGTGCGTGACGAGCGTCAAGATCGACGTCGCCGCCTTTAACGCCGCCCTCAAGCGCGTGGCCGTTATCGCGAGCGCCAACCCCGCCGTCAAGTTCGAGATCGATGTCGAGAACGGGCAGATGGGCCTGTCCTCCATTTCCAATGACCAGGACCTTGCGCAGGAGACGATCGATGTCGAGGCCGAGGGCGAGTCGGGCACCATCGCCTTCAACTACCACTACATCTTCGGGTGCCTCAATGCCCTGTCCAAGGAGAAGGAGATCACGCTGGAGCTCAAGAGCTACTCGCAGGCGGGCATCTTCAAGTCCTACGACAAGATCAACTACCTGTACCTGGTCATGCCGGTCCGCATCTAGCAACTGCCCTATGACCATGTTCGCCCGCGATCTTTCCGTCGCGCACTACCGCAGCTTCGATAGCTATCGCCTTGCCCTGGACGAGGGCGTGACGATACTTGCGGGACCCAACGCGGCGGGAAAGACCAATCTCATAGAGGCGCTGCAGCTGCTGACGAGCGGCGCCTCGTTTAGGCATCCGACCGCAGCCGAGCTCGTCCATGACGGCGTGGGCTCGTGCAAGGTCGAGCTGAGGCTCGAGGGCGACGGCCGCGTGCTTGATATGGGATTGAGCGCGGAGGACGGTAAACGCTCGTTTAGCCGCAACGGCAAGAGATGCTCTGCCGCCGGTGTGCGCGGGGTTCTGCCGAGCGTGCTGTTTTGCCCCGACCATCTGGACATGGTTAAGCGAGGCGCCAGTGTGCGCCGCGCCGCCCTCGACGACTTTGGCATGCAACTGAGCGCACGCTATGCCGATCTTGCGAGCATCTATGGTCGCTGCGTGACCCAGCGTAACGCCTTGCTCAAGGAGGCCTGGTGCTGCCGCGAGATGCTCGGCGCGTGGAACGATTCGATTGCCCGCGCGGGCGCGGCTCTGCTCGTGCACCGGTTGGCCCTGCTCGACCGGCTGGCGGGCCATGTGCACACTGCCTACGGTCAAGTGGCGTCCGGCGAGGCTGCCAGCGTGACCTATACGTCCACACTGGGGGATTTGCCCCAGGTCGAGGATCGCGAAGAGCTGAAGGGCTGGGCGTACGAGCGCATGCTGGCTGCCCTTGATGAGCACGCTGACGAGGAAATTCGCCGCGGCGTGACGTTGGTGGGACCGCATCGCGATGAGATTGAGTTTACCGTGGCGGGTCGCTCCGCCCGTTCATTTGCCAGCCAAGGTCAGCAGCGAACGTTGGTTCTGGCCTGGAAGGTGGCGGAGGTGGCCGTGGCTCGCGATGTCCTGGGCACCGCCCCACTGCTGCTTTTGGACGACGTGATGAGCGAACTCGACGGCGAACGCCGCGGTGCTTTCCTGCGGCTGATCGGCGATGATATCCAGACGGTCATAACCACGACCAACCTGGGGTACTTTACCGATGACCTGCTTGATCGAGCCAAGGTGGTGAGCATGGGTGAGACGTGCTAATTACGAGCGCGAGAGCGAAACGGTCGCCTTCAGTGGCTTTTTGAACGCAGAGCGCCAGCGCATCCTGGCGGCTGCGACCCCTGAGCGCCGTGCGCAGATGGAGGCCGCCGAGGAGTCGCGCGCGGTCTATCGCGCGTGGAACGCGGTGTGCTCGGGCACGCGCGAGGGGCGGCATGTGACGGGCCTGCGCTACCTGCCCGAGTCCAATGAGCTGCTGGTATATCTCGACTCGCCCTCGTGGACGCAGGAAATGACGTTGTTGCGCGAGATCATCCGCGCGCGCATGGAGCGCGCCGGTGCGCATGTGGATGGCCTGGTGTTCAAAACCACCGCGCCCGGTCACACGCCGCCCGCCGCCAAGGAGCGCCTTCGCCCAGCGGCGACCGAGCGCCCGCCGGCCCCACACGCCGACCTCAGCGATGCCGAGCGCACCGAGATTGAGCGCCAAGTGGCGCCCATCGAAGACCAAAAACTGCGCGAGGCCCTCGAGAACGCCATGAGAGCCAGTGCCGAGTGGGCCAAGGGCGTGCAAAGCAAAAAAGAGCCTTAAATCGCATCTGGTGGCCTTGTAGAGCCAAATACCCTCGTTCCCGAGGGTATTTTTTTACGATAAACTAGTAAGGCTGTACACATTTTCTTGACTGAAGGAGGACGTGTGGCAAACGAAAACGATTACGATGGCGGCGAGATTAAGATTCTCGAAGGTCTCGAGGCCGTTCGTAAGCGCCCGGGCATGTATATCGGCTCGACGAGCGCCAGCGGTCTGCATCACCTGGTGTGGGAGATCGTTGACAACTCCGTCGACGAGGCCATGGCCGGTTTCTGCACCGAGATCCAGGTGACGGTCCACGCCGACAACTCCATCACGGTCGTCGACAACGGGCGCGGTATCCCCGTCGACGAGCACCCTGTTAAAAAGATCCCGACGCTCGAGGTCGTCATGACGATTTTGCACGCCGGCGGTAAGTTCGATAATTCGGCCTATAAGGTCTCGGGCGGCCTGCACGGCGTTGGCATCTCCGTCGTCAACGCACTGTCCAAGCGCGTGGTCGTTCAGGTTCGTCGCGACGGCAACACCTACGAGATGGAGTTCTCGCGCGGCAAGACCGTCAAGAAGATGGAGGTCGTGGGCACCTCTGATTCGACGGGCACCACCGTCACCTTCTGGCCCGACGACGAGATCTTCGAGACCTGCATTTACGATTTCGATACGCTGCACAACCGTCTGCAGGAGACGGCGTTCCTCAATAAGAACCTCAAAATCGTGCTGACTGACGAGCGCGAGTCTACTCCCCACGTGGAGGAGTTTTGCTACGAGGGCGGCATCATCGACTTCGTCAAGTTCCTTAACGAGGGCAAGGACGTCCCCGAGGCCTTTAAGGAGCCTATCTACATCGAGGGCAAATCGGACCCGGACGCACCTGTGGCCAAGATGGGCGAGGTTGAGGTTTCCCTGCAGTGGAATAGCGGCTACGGCGAGAACGTCATGTCGTTTGCCAACGACATCTACACCCCCGAGGGCGGCATGCACCTTGAGGGCTTCCGCACCGCGCTCACCCGCGTGATCAACGACTATGCGCGCAAGCAGAACCTGCTCAAGGAAAAAGACGCCAATCTGACCGGCGACGATGTGCGCGAGGGCCTTTCGGCCGTTATCTCGGTCAAGCTGCCCGATCCGCAGTTTGAGGGCCAGACCAAGGCCAAGCTCGGCAGCTCCTATATGCGCGCGCTGACGCTCAAGATCGTGACCGACGGCCTTGCCGATTACCTCGAGGAGCACCCTAAGCCCGCTCGCGAGATCGTCAAGAAGGCGCAGCAGGCCTGCAAGGCGCGCAATGCCGCCCGCAAGGCGCGCGAGGCGACCCGCCGCAAGAGCCTGCTCGAGACGGCGTCCCTGCCCGGTAAGCTCGCCGACTGCTCGGTGCGCGATGCCGAGCTGACCGAGCTCTTCATCGTAGAGGGCGACTCGGCAGGCGGTTCGGCCAAGGACGGCCGTCGCCGAGACATCCAGGCGATTCTGCCCCTGCGCGGCAAGATTTTGAACGTCGAGCGCGTTGGTGACCATCGCGCGTTCTCGAGTGACACCATCCAGTCGCTGATTACCGCGATCGGCTGCGGCGTCACGACGAGTGCCGGCGACGGCGGCGATTTCGATATCACCAAGGCGCGCTACCACAAGATCATCATCATGACCGATGCAGACGTCGACGGCGCGCATATCCGCATCCTGCTGCTGACGTTCTTCTACAAGTACATGCGTCCGCTGATCGATGCCGGCTACGTCTATGTTGCCTGCCCGCCCATCTTTGGCATTAAGGTGCGCAACAAGATCCACTACGTGTATCCCAACGGCCGCCAGCCCGAAGACGAGATCCTGCGCGACACCATTCAGAGCCTGGGTTTGAACTCCGACGATAACGACGAAGACGGCAAGGCCAAGGACGGCAAGATCACCAAAAAGCGCAAGGGCTATACCGTCCAGCGCTACAAGGGCCTGGGCGAGATGGACCCCAAACAGCTTGCCTCGACGACGATGGACCCAAAGACCCGCATTCTGCAGCGTGTGTCGATCGAGGACGCCGTGGTGGCGGACCGCGCCGTGCGCGAGCTGATGGGTTCCGAGGTCGGCTATCGCCGCGAGTACATTGAAAAACATGCGCATGACGCGCGTTTCCTTGATGCTTAAGAGGAGGTAACGTGGCAGACGATATCAACAATAACGGGGGTATGGACGAGGCCGGCGATGCCGGTATGCCCGACGATCTGAAGCGCCTGCTTGCCCGTGCTGAGCAGGGCGAGGACGGCGACCCGGACGCCTATAACCCCGATGCCGATGATGATGAGGAAGAAGACGACGCCGAGCTCGAGGAGAGCTTTGGCGAAGTCGACCGTGGCGCCTCGGCCGGCGAGGATATCAACGGCGGCCAGCTCCAGATTTCGGAGTTCGGTCGCGAGATGAAGCAGTCGTTCATCGAGTATTCGATGTCGGTTATCACAGCGCGCGCCCTGCCGGACGTGCGCGACGGCTTAAAGCCGGTGCACCGCCGCATCCTGTACGCGATGAACGAGAGCGGCATCTACCCCAACCGCCCACACAAGAAGTCGGCCTGGACGGTCGGCGAAGTTATCGGTAAGTACCACCCGCATGGCGACTCCGCGGTCTATGAGGCCATGGTCCGCCTGGCGCAGTGGTTCTCCATGCGCACGCCGCTCATCGACGGTCACGGCAACTTCGGTAACATCGACGGCGACGGCGCGGCGGCCATGCGTTACACCGAGAGCCGTCTGGCAAAGCCCGCCATGGAACTGCTGCGTGACTTGCAGAAGGATACCGTCGACTGGCAGCCCAACTACGACGAATCGCTCGCCGAGCCCGTGGCGCTGCCCGCGCGCTTCCCCAACCTGCTGGTCAACGGCAGCCAGGGCATCGCCGTCGGCATGGCCACCAACATCGCCCCGCATAACCTCACCGAGGCGATCGAGGCCACCTGCTACCTGATTGACAACCCCGACGCCACCGTCGACGAGCTCATGCAGATCATGCCCGGTCCGGACTTCCCCACCGGCGCCATCATCATGGGCAGCGCCGGCATTAAGCAGAGCTACGAGACCGGCCGCGGCTCTATTACCGTGCGTGCCAAGGCACATGTGGAGTCCACCAAGACCGGCCGCAGCCGCCTGGTCTTTACCGAGATTCCCTACATGGTCAACAAGGGCACCCTGCAGGAGAAGATCGCCCAGCTCGTCAACGACAAGCGCATCGAGGGCATCTCTGATATGCGCGATGAGTCCAACCAGAAGGGTATCCGTCTGGTCATCGAGCTCAAGAAGGGCGTCATTCCGCAGGTCGTGCTCAACAACCTGTATAAGTACACCTCGCTGCAGACGACCTTTGGCGCCAACAACCTGGCACTCGTCAACGGCGTTCCCAAATGCCTGAGCCTGCGCGAGATGTTGCAGCACTACATCGACCACCAGGTCGACGTCGTCACCCGCCGCACCCGCTTCGACCTTAAGAAGGCCCAGGCCCGCGCGCATATCCTCGAGGGCTACTTGATGGCCCTTGACCATATCGATGAGGTCATTAGCATCATCCGCTCCTCGCAGACCGACTCCGAGGCCAGCAGCCGCCTGATCGAGCGCTTTGGCTTTACGCCCGAGCAGACCACGGCCATCCTCGAGATGAAGCTGCGTCGCCTGACCGGCCTGGAGCGCGACAAGATCCAGGAAGAGTTGGACGGCCTGCGCCGCGCCATCGCCTACTACGAGGACCTGCTGGCGCATGAGGAGAAGATCCTGGGCGTCATCAAGGAAGAGATGCGCGAGATCTCCAAGAAGTTTGGCGACAAGCGCCGCACCGAGATCAGCCAGGTTGAGAAGGACCTGGATGTCGAGGACCTCATCGCCGACGAGGATATGGTCGTGACCATCACCCATACCGGCTACGTTAAACGTATCCCGGTGGCTGCCTACCGTGCCCAGAAGCGCGGAGGCAAGGGCGTGTCGGGCGTCAACCTCAAAGAGGACGATGTTATCGACGAGATGTTTATCGCGTCCACGCACGAGTACGTGCTGTTCTTCTCGAGCAAGGGCAAGGTCTATCGCCTGAAGGTGCACGAGCTGCCGGTGGGTACGCGCCAGGCGCGCGGTACCGCGATCGTCAACCTGTTGCCCTTCGAGGAGGGCGAGAAGATCGCGAGCGTCATCAGCTGCCGCGAGTTCCCGGCCGACGAGTACCTGATGTTTGCCACCAAGAGTGGCATGGTCAAGAAGACCGTGATGAGCGCTTACGATCGTAGCCGCCGTGATGGCCTGATCGCTATCAACCTGCGTGACGACGACGCGCTTCTGAACGTGCGCCGCGTGCGCGAGGGCGACAAGATTATCCTGGCCACCACCGCGGGCAAGGCGATCATGTTCTCCGAGGAGCAGGTGCGCGCCACCGGCCGCGATACCAGCGGCGTTCGCGGTATTGGTATGAAGGACGGCGTGAGCGTTCTGGGCATGGAAGTCACTAACGGCAACGGCGATCTGTTCGTCATCACCGAGCGCGGCTACGGCAAACGCACGCCGGTTGCGGACTACCCGGAGCAGAATCGCGGCGGCCAGGGTGTCTACACCATCCAAATGACCGAGCGTAAGGGTAACCTTGCGGCCATGAAGACGGTGGGTCCGCAGCACGAGCTGTTCATCGTGACGGAGGGCGCGACGGTCATTCGCGTTAAGACCGACGAGATCAGCCAGACTGGCCGCGCCACCCAGGGCGTCAAGATGATGACCGTCGACGACAACGACCGCATCTGCGCCGTAGCCCGCATGACGGCGGCCAAAGAGAAGCCCGAGGGCGAAGGTGCCGAGGCCGCAGCCGACGCCGAAGAGGCTCCAGTCGACCTAGGCGACGGCAACGACATGCCGGAGGATCTCCTCGACGAGTAAGAGGCCCTAGCGGTAGAAAATATCAGACCCCATATATCGGCGGTCGGCGCACTGCGCGCCGACCGCTTTTTTGACAACCTTGGACCCCGTGCCCGCTCGGCGGGCACACTCCAAAGTTTTTCAAAAAAGTTGTTGACGCGCGCGTAACGACTCGTCTAATATATCCCTTGCGCGATGGACCTGTAGCTCAGTTGGTTAGAGCGTCCGGCTGATAACCGGGAGGTCACAAGTTCGAATCTTGTCAGGTCCACCACTTTCTTTCGCAATAAACACCCCAGCGAGAGCCGAGTCGCCGCTGGGGTGTTTATTACTGTCTCCGTGGGGGTTTAGCTCAGCTGGGAGAGCGCGGGCTTTGCAAGCCTGAGGTCAGGGGTTCGATCCCCCTAACCTCCACCATGATGGACCTGTAGCTCAGTTGGTTAGAGCGTCCGGCTGATAACCGGGAGGTCACAAGTTCGAATCTTGTCAGGTCCACCATCAAAACTGTTAAAAGCCTCGGGGCAATTGCCTCGAGGCTTTTTTCTTAGCCACAGAAGGTAGTCAAAAAAGCTCTGTCCCAAATTAACTACTTTGATTTTGTGTGCTACGCGAAAGTTTGGGTAGTATAGCTATTCAACGCGGCGGGCCGCCGCGTGTTAACCGCTACGTACCGGAGGTGTTCCATGGTTCGTGTCGACATAGAGACCATCGTCATGGCCGCCGGTCCCGTGCCATCGCTTATCGTGCTTCGCGAACGCTGCAGCAAGTCGGATTCCCCCGCGCCGCTGCGCTCCCTCTCCATCCAGACTGGCTCGTTTGAGGCTGCGGCAATCAGCCGCGGCATCGACAGCGGACGCGCCGATCGCCCGATTACCCATGACCTGTTGCTCGATACTGTTGGCGCCCTGGGCGCCAAGCTCGAGCGCATCGAGATCGTTCGCGCCGAGCCGCCGGTGTTCTACGCGACGATTGTCGTACTGGCCGATGGTGACGAGCGCAAGATCGATGCCCGTCCCAGTGATGCCATTGCCCTTGCCGTGCGCAGCAATGCCCCCATGTTTGTGGAGGACGACATCATGAATCGCCTGGGCACTGTTTCTGCCCATACCGAGGAAGTTGACGACGAGCAGGAGTTCGAGAAGTTCGACGAGTTCGTCCATACGCTCTCGCCCGATGACTTCTAAATGCGGGGCGGCCAGGATGCGGAGCGTTCGCTGATGGCCGGCGGTATGTCGGCTGAGGCGGCTGCGATCGCCCGCGAGGCCCAGATGCGCTCGGAGGCTTCTGAGGCGACTCGCATTGCCTATGTGACGCAGGCCCGCACGCTCCGCGAGCGCCGCGGCTCGTTTATCAAGATGGTTGTCGTCTCCGCCCTTGTCGCGGCAATCTGCTCACGCCTTCGTGGTACAGTTGGTGCGCTTGGGTTTTCGATCTCTACGGGCCTGGTGATCTGGGGCGTGGTCGATGCAGTCATGCTGACCAGTCAGATCAAGGTGCTCGACAAGCGCGCGGCGGACATGATGCGCACCCGCGACGCTGCCGCCAAGATCGCCGCCGAGGCACAAGAACTGTAACGACGTCAGACTCGATGGGAAGGTCTAAAGATGGCACAGGATATGCAGGATGCCGGTAACGTCTCCGCCGAGCTCGACGCCATGGTGTGCGATCTGATCGGCGCGTTCTTGGACGACCTTGCCGCCGGTGAAAACCCTGGCGTGGTCGTGGCAATTGAGGATGCTGCTTCCAACCGTTATCTGGCGGCGCTCGACGAGGACGGCGAAGAGGCGTGCCTGGAGGCGGCCACCAACTTTATCTCCGAGCACAAGATGGGTCTTAAGGACGAGGGCCTGGGCCGTATCGTCCGCTATGCCATCGGCTACACCGGCTGCGTCGAGATCGATGGCGGCTACCATGACGCCCTGCTCGTGAGCTTTTTCGAGACGACGCTCGAGAGCGGTTTTTCGGCATATGTGCTGTATGAGGGCATGGGCGCCGGCGATGGTTTTATGTGGAGCGACCCTGAACCTGCAGGTGAGGAAACCCCTCTCATCTAAAATCGCTAAAATAAACGAGTTTTCGGTAAAAGGCTCAATATTCCCGCTGAGCGTTGTATCGCTGGGCGGGCCGCATACGCGTGCCGTTTGTATATGGATAGAAGATAGGGGAACTACATGCGCGTAGACAATCTGAGGAACATCGCCATCATCGCCCACGTCGACCACGGCAAGACGACGATGGTCGACAAGCTCCTGCGTGCCACGGACGCCTTCCGTGCCAACCAGCAGGTCGAGGACCGCGTCCTGGATTCCAACGACCAGGAGCGCGAGCGCGGCATTACGATTCTTGCCAAGAACATCTCTATCGAGTATAAGGACGTCAAGATCAACGTCATCGACACCCCGGGCCACGCCGACTTCGGCGGCGAGGTCGAGCGCGTGCTGCGTATGGCCGACGGCGCCCTGCTGCTGGTCGATGCTTTTGAGGGCCCCATGCCCCAGACCCGCTTCGTGCTGCGTCACGCTATCGACACCGGCCTTAAGATCATGATCGTCATCAACAAGATCGACCGTCCGGGCGCCAACCCCGAGAAGGCCTACAACGACTGCCTGGACCTCATGGCCGACCTGGGTGCCACCGACGACCAGCTTGAGTTCGCCATGGAGCACGTGGTCTACGCCAGCGCCATGAATGGCTTTGCCCGCCTTGATCCCAACGACGGCAACATGGACATGTATCCGCTGCTCGATATGATCATCGACGACATGCCCGCGCCCGAGGTTGACGAGAACGCTCCGCTGGCCATGCAGTGCGTGACCATCGACCACTCCAACTTCGTTGGCCGTATCGGCATCGGTCGCGTGTATTCCGGCGCCATCCATCAGGGCGACCAGATTCTGGTTGTGAAGAACGACGGCTCCAGCGCCACCGCTACCGTCAAGCAGCTCTTTACCTTCGACTACCTGGGCCGCACCGAGTGCCAGGAAGTCGGCGCCGGCGACATCGCCGCCGTCGTGGGCATCGACCGCACCGATATCGGCGATGTCTACACCGATCCCGAGAACCCCGTCGAGCTCGAGCCCATCGAGATCGACCCGCCGACCCTGTCCATCGTCTTCGAGGCTTCGACCTCCCCGCTCGTCGGTCGCGACGGAGACATCGTGGGCGCCCGTCAGCTCAAGGAGCGCCTGTTCAACGAGGCCGAGAACAACGTGACCATGAAGATCGAGGAGCTCGAGGACAAGAGCGGCGTCGAGGTCTCGGGCCGCGGCATTCTGCACCTGTCCGTTCTGATGGAGTCCATGCGCCGCGAGGGCTTTGAGTTCCAGGTCGGCCGTCCCCGCGTTCTGTTTAAGAAGGACGAGAACGGCAACAAGATGGAGCCTGTCGAGCAGGCCGTCGTTGAGTGCCCGGACGAGTACTCGGGCAAGGTCGTTGAGGTCTTCGGTACCTCCGGTGGCATCATGACGAGCATGGATACCTCGGGTATCGTGACGCACCTCGAGTTTAAGATCCCGACCCGCGGCATCATGGGCCTTAAGAACCGCATCATGAACGTCACCCACGGCGAGGGCGTGTTCTACCACACCTTCCTGGAGTACGGTCCCTACGCCGGCGAGATCGGCAACCGTCAGAACGGCGCAATGATCTCCATGACCACCGAGAAGGCCGTTGCCTATGCTCTGGGTACGCTGCAGGAGCGCGGCCAGCTTTTTGTTGAGCCGGGCACCGAGTGCTACGAGGGCATGATCGTGGGCGAGCGCAGCAAGGCTGGCGACATGGTCGTCAACATCGCCCGTACCAAGAACCTGGGCAACCAGCGTTCCTCGACCTCCGATATCTCCGTTCAGCTGGTGCCGCCCCGCACCTTCTCGCTGGAGGAGGCGCTGGAGTACATCGCCGACGACGAGCTGGTTGAGATTACCCCCAAGAACATCCGCCTGCGCAAGCGCCTGCTCAACGCCACCGACCGCAAGAAGGCCGCCGTCCGCGCCGGCCAGGTCAACAAATAAGCGCTGGACTTTATAGCGTCTAACAAGAAAGGGCGTCGACCGTAATGGTCGGCGCCCTTTTTGTGCATAGGGACTGAGCTGGTCTGCACCACCACAAAGGTGCCTGGTCCCTTTGTGGTGGTTGGCGGCTAAGCGGTGGGGAGTCCTGGCGTGTTAGCCGGCTGCTGCGGCTTGACGCGGGCGTTGCGCCAGATGATTTGGATGATGTAACCGAGCATAAAGACAAAGGCCACGCCGCTGATGAAGTCACCTACGAGGGGAAGCCCCGTGAGGGCGCCTGCGATTACGCCGCCCACGGCTGCCATGGCGTAGCGGTTTTGGTTGTGTCCAACCATGCGGGCGATCGCGCACCCCGCAAAGGCACTCGACATCAACGCGATGCCGATAACGCCGCACAAGAGGGTTCCGGCAAGCGACAGACCAGCGATAGAGATAATCAGCAGTAGGACGGCGGGGACGATAGCAATCGTGCCCAGAAGACCGCTCACCCACAGGGGCATGGAGCGCTGGTGGAGCATGCCGGCGGCGCTGGCGGTCGCGCGCGGAAAGATGAGCTCGAGCAGCAGAGCGACAAAGCAGGTCGAGAGTGCCGCGGCGACGATACCGCCGATGACATCGTTAACGGTGGAAGTATCCTCGTTCTCGGTGCGGTCGATCTTGAGCGCACCGACCTCGGCTCCCGCGGCGCGCTCGGGGTCCTCGGAGACGTGCGCGTTCACGGTGCCGGTGATGTGGGCGTTCTTGCCCAGGATGAGCTTGTCGGCCCAAACCTCGACATCGCCCTTGACGGTGCCATCGATGGTCACCGTGTCGCCCGCAAGCGCTGCCGACTTGGTGGAGCCTCGCAGGGCAACCGTCTCGCCTATCGCGTAGAAACAGTTGGCGGTGCTGTCGGAATTGAGCACGACATGCTGGCCAGCGACGGTCACGCTGCCATCAACCGTGGTCTTGGCAATGTCGATGGTGCGTGCCGCCAGACGGACGGCGCCGCCCACTGTGCAGTCACGGATCGAGAGGGTATCGCCCGCGGCGATGATATCGCGGCCGATGGACACATCATCCAAGTTGAGGGCCTGACCTGCCCAGTACAGGTCACTTTCGACGCCGGACGGATTGGCGTCATTGTCGGTCGCAAGTACGTTTCCTGCGGTGTCCGTGCCGGCGAACGACGCCGTGGGAAGCACGGTGATCGCCAGCGCGATGAGCGCGAATAGGATGGTGATGCGGCCCCATGCTTTACGGCGCTGGGTCAACGGGAGTTGATTGCAGGGCATAGTGAATCCTTC
This sequence comes from uncultured Collinsella sp., assembly GCA_902491915.1. Lineage (GTDB taxonomy): Bacteria > Actinomycetota > Coriobacteriia > Coriobacteriales > Coriobacteriaceae > Collinsella. The sequence goes on along the minus strand of CABUJL010000009.1, from coordinate 9,222 downwards.
GTTAGATACTCGGCATATACCTAACAGGGTACCCAACGCGTGGGCGCTCTAAAAGAACCTCTCGGTTGCATTTCGAAGGATGAGCCCGCGCTACCTACTTTTTGCGATGCAAAAAGCGTGCGATGTCATCCTCGGTGGGGCTTTTGATATCAAAGCGCAGCGACAGCCAGCGTAGTCCCATGGTCACCACGACGCAAACGACCAGTGCGACGACATTGCTGACCAAGCCGCTCATGACAAGGCAAACATAGCTTGCCGATCCGGCGATGGCCGCGATGGCATAGAAGTTGGTGCGCTGGAAGATACCCGGCACCACACCCATAAAACCATCTCGCAGCATGCCGCCGCCCACCGCGGTAAAAAAGCCCATCATGATGCACACCGCCGGCGCAAAGCCGTAGACCAGCGCCTTGTCTGCGCCGGTTGCCGCATAAATACCCACCGAGATGATATCGAGCAGGGGAATGAGCTTTTCGGGCTTGTCGACGATTGCCGGGAAGATGTAGATGATGGCCGCGGTGGCGATGGAGAGCGGGAGCGCCATCGGTTGGTTGAGGATGTAGACGTTGCCCACCTGCAGCGTCATATCGCGCAAAAGACCGCCGCCCAGTCCACAGACCACGGCGAGCGCGACGGCGCCCACCAGGTCGAGTTTGTGCTCGCGTGCGACCAACACGCCCGAGATCGATGCCGCGACGACGGCGAACATCTCGAGCCAAAACGGGATGGCAACCATGGCATCCGAGGCGTGTGCGGTAACGATCATAGCGGCGGCAACGGGCAAGATGGGGTCCTTTGAGTTACGGGTTTAGACAATGCCCGTACATAGTACATGTTCGGCGCCGATTGCGACCCTATTGCTCGGCAAACGGTCGGGACTGGGTACGGTCATAGGTTCCATGTTTGGGGATCCGGGTTGATGCTGAACGCGATGGGGGCGTGGTCGAATAGGAGGGATGTCCAAATTTTGAGCTTTGCTCAAAATTTATCCGGTCGGCTTACGCCGACCGCGCTGCGCTAAAAACGCGCCACTGGCGCGTTTTCTTTACGCTTTGCGCCCTGGCGGGTTCGAATCCCTCCTCCTCCGCCGTATTTGCTTGTAAGGGATTTAAAAGAAAAAAGCCCCCGATCTGGGAGCTTTCTCAACCAAAATGGCGGAGGAGGAGGGATTCGAACCCTCGTGACCTTATACAGGCCAAACGGTTTTCGAGACCGCCGCATTCAACCACTCTGCCACCCCTCCGCGTGGGGTAAAAACAAAGCAGGCTCGAAGGCCTGCTTTGGAATAAACTGGCGGAGAGTCAGGGATTTGAACCCTGGAGACGCTTTTGACGCCTACACGATTTCCAATCGTGCTCCTTCGGCCACTCGGACAACTCTCCGTTAAATGCGAAAGTCAGTATACACGAGGAATCGCAAAGTGCAAACAGAAAAGTTGGCATTTTTTGAAACGCTTGGCTTCGTGACGGGATCTAGGAGGGCAAAAACGGGCTCTGACCAGCAGGGTTACATGCGGCAAATTGTTCAAAATGGGTATTTATAAACGACATGGCAGCAATTTTAAAAATCTTTGAACGGTGTTGTGAACCACTGGTATGTATTTCGCGACCACAGCCTTGCAATTGTTGACCTGCGGCTTGGCTCAGTTTGTCCCCGCAGCGCCGTGTCTTGTCCACAGATCCGTCAAGCATTTGGTCAGCATTTGGTTGGAAGACGCATGAAGTGCCGTGTGAGTATGGACATATGTGGAGGTCATGAGGTTGTAGCTGCATATTCTTGCAGCCTGGGAGGTTGAAAGATATTATTACCAAGTCTTTTCCTGCTTCAGGCGCACCTTCACGACCTGAAGCCACATTTGCCCAGAGGAGGTGACAATATGAAGGCTTATGAACTGCTGTTCTTTGTTGACCCGTCGCTCGACCCCGAGACTCGTCTCGCTGTTATGAAGCGTATCGATACCACGATCGCTGAGGGCGCTGGCAAGGTCGACTCCGTTGACGAGTGGGGCAAGCGCAAGCTCGCCTACGAGATCAACGACCTCACCGATGGTGACTACACCCTCATCAACTTCCACGCAGATCCTACCCAGATCGCCGAGCTTGATCGCGTCCTGCGCATCACCGACGCTGTGGTCCGCCACATGATCGTCCGTCGCGACGACCAGGAGTAAGACTGTCGTTTTGGACTGGGCTTGTGCCCCAAGAGGAAGTAGTGAGTTATGAGCATCAATCGAGTGAACATCACCGGTAACCTCACGCGTGATCCCGAGCTGCGCGCCACCGCTAGCGGAACCCAGGTTCTGTCCTTTGGCGTCGCCGTGAACGATCGTCGCCGCAACCCGCAGACTGGCGAGTGGGAGGACTATCCCAACTTTGTCGACTGCACTATGTTCGGCACGCGCGCCGAGGCCGTGAGCCGTTTCCTGGCAAAGGGAAACAAGGTTGCGATCGAGGGCAAGCTGCGCTACAGCTCTTGGGAGCGCGACGGCCAGCGCCGGAGCAAGCTTGAGGTCATCGTCGATGAGATCGAGTTTATGAGCTCCCGTGGTGGCCAGGGTGGCTACGATCAGGGCGGTTACGCCCCCGCAGCCCCCGCGCCCGCAGCACGTCCTGCCGCACCGGTGGCTACGCCGCCCGCGGTCGACGTCTACGATGAGGACATCCCGTTTTAAGGGCTGTTCACCTATTTTTGAGTGAGAGGCGGCTTTGGTTCGCCGAAGTTGCCAAACGAAAGGTATTTTGACATGGCTAATGATTTTTCTGCACGTCAGCCGCGTCGTAAGTACTGCCAGTTCTGCAAGGAGAACACTGAGTTCATCGACTATAAGGACACTCAGCTTCTCCGTAAGTACATGACCGACCGTGGCAAGATCAAGCCCCGTCGCGTCACTGGCGCTTGCACGCAGCATCAGCATGACATCGCCAACGCCATCAAGCGCGCCCGCGAGATGGCTCTCCTGCCGTACACCGTCCCCGTGGTTTCCTCTCGTGGCAACCGCGACCGCGGCTAAGAAGGGAGACGCATCATGAAGGTTATTCTTCTCGATGAGATCAAGGGCAAGGGCGGCGAGGGTGACGTCGTAGAGGTCGCTCAGGGTTACGCTGAGAACTTCCTGTTCCCCAAGAAGCTCGCTGTTGCCGCCACCAAGGGCAACCTCAAGCAGCTTGACGAGCGTCGCAACAACATCGCCAAGCGCGAGGCCGTCCGTCTGGCTACCGCCAACGAGACCAAGGCTGCCTTCGAGGGCAAGACGGTCACCGTTGACGTCAAGGTCGGCGACGAGGGCATCCTCTTTGGCTCCGTTACCGCCGCTATGATCGCTGACGCCATCAAGGCTCAGCTCGGTATGGACATCGACCGCAAGCGCGTCGAGCTCGGTAAGCCCATCAAGGTTGCCGGTGCCCACACCGTTGCCATCTCGCTGTACCGCGAGATCAAGGCCGAGGTTGTCGTTCTCGTTGGCGTTACCGCCGAGGAGCTCGCTGCCGAGGCTGAGGTCGAGGAGGCCGCTGAGGTCGCCGAGGCCGAGACCGCCGAGGTCGAGACTGAGGCTGCTGCCGAGTAGCATTTGCTGCAACGCAACAATCTTGTTCTAAGAAGGGCGCTCTGGGAGACCAGGGCGCCCTTTTGTTTTCTACGCTTGGCGAGCGCCATGGCATGCGTTGTGGTGAAGTCCCAAATGCGGGACCGTTCATCCGTTTCGTTCGGTGATGATTGCCGGGGCGCGGCCCGTTTTGGGACCGTGGCTGATACTATGGATGCTCGCAAGCGATATGAATGAGGATGCTCATGGCATATGACGAAAGGGAGACGGGGCTGACGGTCGAGGACCGTGGCTCCAAGTTGGGTCTCCCTCAAAACCAAGATGCAGAGGCCAATGTACTGGCCGCTATGCTGCTGTCACCCGAGGTGGTCGAGGAGGCCCAGGTCGAGCTGCAGCCCGATGACTTCTACCGGCCCATTCATAAGACCATCTACACCGCGATGGTCGATATGTACAACAGCCGCATTCCCATCGACTCTATCTCGCTGATCGATTACCTGCGCAGCATCAACAAGCTTGATGCCGTGGGCGGCGAGGCCTACATTTTGGAGCTGATGGGCCAGACCCTGTCGCTCGTGAACTGGCAGCACCATGCCGCCATCGTCCGTCGCGACTCGATGCTGCGCGAGCTGATCGGTGCCACCAACGAGATCAACGCGCTGGCCTATAACGCCCCCACCGACACCAAGGAGGTCGTGGAGCTGGCCGAGAGCAAGCTGCTTAAGGTCACGGCGCGCGAGGTCAAGTCGAGCTATAAGACACTGACCGAGTTTATGGTCGAGGCCTATAACGAGGCCGAGGAAGTGTGTAAGGCCGGTGGACAGGCCGCGGGCGTGCCCACCGGCTTCCCGTCGACCGCATGCTCATGGGTTTCCGCGAGGGCCAGCTCATCATTATCGGCGCCCGCCCTGCCGTGGGTAAGACGTCGTTCGCTCTGAACCTGGCGCTGAATGCCGCCGCTGCGGGCTATACCGTCGGCTTCTTTTCGCTGGAGATGTCGGGCAAGGAAATTGCCCAGCGCCTGATTTGCGCCTACGCCATGATCTCGATCAGCGACTTCCGTACGGGCCGCATTAGCCCCGAGCAGTGGGCCAATATCAACGAGGCCACGCAGACCTTGTCTAAGCTCGACATTCTGATTGACGATACGCCCGGCACCACGGTGACCGAGATCCGCGCCAAGAGCCGCCGCATGCTCCACAACAAGGAGAAGGCCATCATTATCCTGGACTACCTGCAGCTGGTGAGTCCTCCGCCGGGACGTCGCTCCGAGAGCCGTACCGTCGAGGTCTCCGAGATGTCGCGTGGTTTAAAGATCATGGCCAAGGAGCTTAAGATCCCGCTCATTGCGCTGTCGCAGCTGTCGCGTCAGGTCGAGTCCCGTACCGGCAAGCGCCCGCAGCTGTCCGACCTGCGTGAATCGGGCTCCATCGAGCAGGACGCCGACATCGTTATGTTCTTGGACCGCTCCGCCGATGAGGCCGAGGCCTCGCGTGACGATCGACCCGACGAGGGCGTTACGCGTATCGTCGTGGCCAAGAACCGTTCGGGCCCGATCGGTGACGTCGACCTGATGTTCCTGCCGGCATCCACCAAGTTCTATGAGCTTGATGGGGCGCATACCGAGGAGTAGGACAGGCGCCCGTTGCACGGGTATACTGGGAATGTTTTGTGCTTCTGCGTGCCGGCGTGGCGCGTAGACAGTCCATGAATGTAAGGAGTAAACATGCCGTCAACCGTTTTGGTCGGTGCCCAGTGGGGCGATGAGGGCAAGGGTAAGATCTGCGACCTGGTCGCCGGCGACTTCGATGCCGTCGTGCGCTATTCGGGCGGTAATAACGCCGGCCACACCATCGTCGTCAACGGCAAGAAGTACGGCCTGCACCAGGTGCCCTCCGGCATCATGTATTCCGACCATGTGTCGGTGATCGGTAACGGCTGCGTCGTCAACCCCAAGGTTGTCCTTGAGGAGATCGACATGTTCGAGGCCGACGGCATCACCACCAAGAACCTCAAGATCAGTGGCAACGCGCATATCATCATGCCGTACCACATCGATTTGGATGGTGCTTTTGAGCAGAAGCTCGGCAAGAAGAACATCGGTACCACCAAGCGCGGCATCGGTCCGTGCTACCAGGACAAGATGGCCCGCATTGGCCTGCGCATGCAGGACATGCTGGACGAGGCGCTGTTCCGCGACAAGCTGGAGACCGCTCTTGCCCGCGTGAATCCCGAGCTCGAGCTCATCTACCACCTGCCCACCTACACCGTGGACCAGATCTGCGACGAGTACCTGCCCATGGCCGAGCGCCTGCGCCCCTACATCACCGAGACGAGCCTGCTGCTCAACAACATGATCGACGAGGGCAAGGACCTGCTGTTCGAGGGCGCTCAGGCAACGCTGCTCGACATCGACCACGGCACCTATCCGTACGTGACGTCTTCCAACTGCACCGCCGGCGGCGCCATCACCGGCTCCGGCGTCGGTATGAAGAATGTCGACCGCGTGCTGGGCGTCATGAAGGCCTATATCACCCGCGTCGGTTCGGGCCCCATGCCCACCGAGCTTTCCTATGAGTCCGAGGCCGGCCATACGCTGACCGAGGAGGGCTATGAGTACGGCGTGACCACCGGCCGTCGCCGTCGCTGCGGTTGGTTCGATGGCCCCATCGCCAACTACGCCTCGCGTGTTAACGGCCTCACCGATATCGCCATGACCAAGCTCGACGTGCTTTCGGCCTTCGATACCATTAAGGTGTGCGTTGCCTACGACGTCGACGGCGAGCGTTACACGAGCGTGCCCGAGCATCAGGTTCGTTTTGAGCACGCCAAGCCCATCTACGAGGAGCTCCCGGGCTGGAAGTGCGACATCACCGGTTGCCGCAGCTTTGAGGAGCTGCCGCAGGAGGCTCAGGACTACGTGGCGTTTATCGAGGATCTGGCACACACCCGCGTGACGTTCATTGGCGTTGGCGCTGGTCGCGAGCAGATCATCAACCGATTCTGGAAGTAATCGGGACTATTTGGTTATTGCGATATACCCCTTTGCAGCCCGGACGGGCGGCCGAGGGGTATATTTGCTTGCAAAGGGCTCGCGCGGAGCGGGCCGTTAATCCATAGAGGAGGCACCCTTGAAGGCGGACACTCAAACCATCGACATCCTGTTGTTGGGCAGCGGCGGCCGCGAGCATGCTTTGGCAGCTAAGCTCGCAGCATCACCGCGCGCCGGCAAGCTCTACATCGCGCCGGGCAACGGCGGCACTGCGAGCTGCGGCGAGAACGTTGTTCTCGACGACTGCGATCCTGCGGCCGTGGCGGCGTTTGCGCAGAGCCACGGATGCGGACTCGTGGTGATTGGCCCCGAGGCTCCGCTCGTGGCGGGCGTGGCCGACGCCGTGCGCGCGGCGGGTATTCCCTGCTTTGGCCCGGGTGCCGAGGGCGCCCAGATGGAGGGCTCTAAGCTGTTCTCCAAGCAGCTCATGGAGCGCGCCGGTATCCCGACGGCAGCCTACGGCTCGTTTACCGACGAGGCTTCGGCTCTTGACTACGTGCGCGAGCAGGGCGCCCCGCTGGTCGTGAAGGCTGACGGCCTGGCTGCAGGCAAGGGCGTTATCGTGGCGACTGAGCTCGAGCAGGCCGAGGAGGCCGTGCGCGAGTGCTTTGGCGGCACCTTTGGCGATGCCGGCAATACCGTGGTCATCGAGGAGATGCTCGTTGGTCCCGAGTGCTCGCTGCTGGCCTTTACCGACGGCAAGACCGTGCGCCCCATGGCCACCTCGCAGGACCACAAGCGTGCGCTCGAGGGCGACAAGGGCCCCAACACCGGTGGCATGGGCGTCTACAGCCCGGTGCCCATCGTGACCGATGAGGAGCACGCCACCATGGTGAAGGTCATGGAGCAGACCGTGGCCGAGCTCGCTGCCGAGGGTATCGACTACCGCGGCTGCCTGTACGGCGGCTTTATGCTCACGCCTGCCGGCCCCAAGGTGCTGGAGTTCAATGCCCGCTTTGGCGACCCCGAGACGCAGGTCGTGCTGCCGCGCCTTAAGAACGACCTGGTTGAGGTCATGCTGGCTTGTGCCAACTGCGAGCTCGACCAGATTGAACTCGACTGGCGTGACGAGTGGGCCGTGGCCGTTGTCCTGACGAGCGCGGGCTATCCCGGCAGCTACGAGAAGGGCAAGGTCATCACCGGTATCGCCGATGCCGAGGCCATGGAGAACGTGACCGTGTACCACGCGGGCACTGCCGTGGTGGACGGCCAGCTCGTGACCAATGGTGGCCGCGTGCTTGCCGTGACCGCTCTGGGCGACACGTTCGAGAACGCTCGCAACCTTGCCTACGAGGCCTGCGAGAAGATTGATTTTGAGGGCAAGACCCTGCGTCACGACATCGGCCTGCGCGCGCTGCGCGGCCGCGACGCCTGGGATGCCTAAAATCCGAGAGGAATGAGACGGATGGACGAGAAGAACGAAGAGCTCGTGGACGCGCAGATCGTCGAAGAGGACAGCCGCATGTATGGGCACGCCGAGGGCGAGTCTGGTGGCGAGGTCGCTGACGAGCCGGCGCTGGTGCTGGGCGACGACGACCCGCACGATGCCGAGCTGCACGAGAAGATTCTTTCGGAGGAGTGCGCCTGGAAGGGCAAGATCCTCGACGTCCACCGTCTTGAGGTCGAGCTGCCCAACGGTCGCCGTAGCGCCCGCGATATCGTTCGCCATCCGGGTGCGGCGGCCGTTGTGGCGCTGACCGAGAGCGGCAAGATCGTACTGGTGCGTCAGTACCGCACCGCCATCGACCGCGTGACGGTCGAGATTCCCGCCGGCAAGCTCGATCCAGGCGAGGACCCGCTCGATTGCGCCAAGCGCGAATTGCATGAGGAGACCGGCTTTAGGGCCGGTCGCATTCGCTTTTTGACGTCGATTGTCACGTCCTGCGGTTTTTGCGATGAGATCATCCACATCTACTTGGCTACCAAGCTCGAGTTTGATGCGCCCAACCCCGATGATGACGAGTTTGTCAACGTGGACCTGGTGCCGCTTCACGAGCTGATCGACGCCGTACTCGACGGCAAGATCGAAGACGCTAAGACCGTCGTGGGTGCGCTTGCCTGCGACAGCATTGCTCATCGTTTGGGCGGAGCGGAACTTTAACGAGCGGGGATGATCCCGCAGGTTTGTGTAAGTCAGCGAAAGTGCTCCATTTGAGACAAGGTGGCCTAAAAGAGGAGGGAAGCGTATGGATATACGCGACCGACGATTGAAGGCCAGATTGTCCAAATGGAGCACTTGCAGCGTCGAGACGAAACGCGGTTTGGTAAAACCGCGTAAGGTGACTATGTTTAAGAGGTTTCTTTCGTATTACAAGCCCCAGATGGGGCTTTTTGTTGCTGATACTGTTTGTGCTCTGGTGCTTGCCGCCATTGACCTGGCGTTTCCCATTATCCTGCGCAATTTGACCGGTGGGCTATTTACTCAGGGTCAGGCTGCCATTATGCAGGCGCTCGGCATGATCGCGGTGGGCTTGGTGCTGATGTATGTCGTCCGCTGCGCCTGCCGCTATTTTGTGAGCTATTGGGGTCACGTGATGGGCGCGCGCATGGAGTCCAAGATGCGCGAGGACCTGTTTGACCAGTACGAGCGCTTTAGCTTTGCGTACTTCGATCGCAACAGCTCAGG
>CABUJL010000008.1 GCA_902491915.1 uncultured Collinsella sp. | reverse complement strand
CCCCGTCTCCCCCGCCGCAACCACACGCTGCGTCCAAGCCGGCATGGCAGCTTGTTCGGTCTGCGAGGCAGGCTCGTTCTGTGCAATCTGCTCATGCTGCATCAGCGACAACTCGCCGCACCCGGCAAAGCCCTCAACTTCGTCGAGTTCATCCGCCAGATTCACGCCGTGCACGTATCCCATATCTACAGCCGGGGAATCGCCAGCATGCTGCGCCGGCCCTCCAGCGTCATCGTATACAAGGGGGTTCCGGGGGCGCCGACCATGCTCGGCTTCCGCTTTTCCATAATCATCAACACGCGGGCCTCTTGTAGCGCGAGGCGCCCCGGGTTCCCTATCAACAAAAGCATCGGGCTCAATCGTCATGCGCCGATCGGAATCAACCGCTCCCTCGCCCGCGCGCCCGTTGCCGCATATACTGTGTGCAGCGATGACCTCGGTCGCCCCAGCGCGAAACAGCCCCTCGATATCCGACGGATCGAGCGCTTCTATCAACACGACCACGCGACTCACGCGGCCTTCGGCCGTCAGGCGCGCAACAGTCTTGCGCACATCTTCGGTATCAAACAGAGACGCCGCGATGATGGCAGCCCCGCGGCGCGACGGAAACGCCCGCGCCATGGAAACCAGCCCGTCCAGGTCACCCACACGAAGCACCTGTGCACCCGCATCACGGCCCTCGACTTCCCGCTGCAACAGCCCGTAATCGCCGCACGCGCAGCACGCAAGCCAGATCGCCTTCATCACTCGTCGCCTCCGCTCTTTTTGCCGCGCGCCGTGGCGGGAATCGTCAAGCTGACCGTTCCCTTGCCCGAGGCGCCCAGCAGTTCCTTGACGTCTTCGGGGTCAGCCGCCAGCGTCACCCATTCGATCTTGCCCTCGCGCGTGGCACCGGAATCTTCACTGGTATCGATCACGTACGCGCCGCACAGCCGATCGGTTACGCCGTCTTTTTGCACATACACATCCACGTAGCTGCCCACGCCCGTAGCACCGCCGACCGAGTGCTCGGCATCGACCGCCACCGAAACGGCGACCTTGCCCTTAGGCACCTCGAGCTTGTGGCTCTCGGCCTTGGTGTAGACATTGCAGATCACGGCGTTTTTGGGAATACGCGAAGTCGTCACGTCGCCGCGCACCTGGCGCAGCTCGGTCGCCGCGTCACGCGGCAGCAGACTTGTCAACCATTCCTGGGTTATGACATTGGTCTCATCGAGGGTCTCGCCCACATCGATATCGCGCGCCGCGACGCATACCTCGACGCGATCGCCACCGTACCTGGCCAAGGTCTCAGCCTGGACCTGTTCGGCTTGCGAGCGGATCGACGAGCCGTAAACCATACAGAGCAGAGCAGCGAGCACGCCCGCGACCAGACTGATGGCGATGCGCTTGCTCTTGTTCACGGCCGCTCCTCTCATGGCAGTGCCGGGCGAATGCCCGTACCACCATTGTCTGGGCGGTCAGAGTGCAAAGCGCCGCAATCGCGATCTTGGTTTTCGATGTCAAACCAATCGCTGACCAAAAGGTGACCAGCCCGTCAAGCTCGTGGCAAGGTTTTGGTCAGCACGTCAGCAAACTGCATGTTTCGAGGCTTTTCCGCAGCAAAAAAGCCGTCTCCCGAACAGTTGGGAAACGGCTGTCATAGGAAAAATCAATTACAGATGAACATCGGGATCGAGTATTTGAGCGCTCACGCGCATGGATGACGCCAGGTTTTGGAACGTTTCCAGCCGCAGGCTGTCGATCTGCCCGGCGTCCTCGGCCTCGCGAACGGCGCAGCCCGGCTCATGAGTATGTGTGCAATCGCCAAACCGGCACGCGCGCGATGCCTCGACAATCTCGGGGAAGGCGCGCGCCAGACCCCGCTCGTGACCCACGAGCGGTAGACTGCGCAGGCCCGGGGCATCGGCGATCACGCCGGCGTCGCCCGGCAGCGCCACCATCACGCGCGCGACGGTAGTGTGACGGCCCTGGTCGTCGCGTTCGCGCACACCGCCGGTCGCCAACGTATCGTGGCCCAGCAGTGCATTGAGCAGCGTCGACTTGCCGGCACCCGACTCGCCCAGAATCATGGCGCAGCTCCCGGCAGGCACGCAGGCACGGACCTCGTCCAGGCCGCGGCCCTCGGCAGAGGACGTCACGATCACGCGCACGTCCGGACCCACCAGGCGGCGCACGCGGTCCAGATCGCGCTCGAGCTCCTCGGCATCGCAGCGGTCAGCTTTGGTGAGCACCACCACCGGCTCGGCATCGCAGTCGAGCGCCAACACCAGCGAGCGCGCCACGCGGTCGAGCAGCACCTCACCGGCACCGAGCGCCTGCACGATTAGCACGCTATCCACGTTGGAGCAGAGCACCTGACGCTCTCCGCGGGCACGGCCGCGCCAACGCTCAAAGCTCGTACGGCGCGGCAGCACGCACTCAATCACGCCCATATCGTGCCCGGGAGCGCGGCGCACCGCCACACGGTCGCCCACGGCAGGCAGCAGGACCTCGTCCTCGCCGCGCGACTTGGCAAACCCCACGGCATGCTCGGCGCGAAAGGTGTCGTCGGCAGTCGCCACCAGCGGAAACCCGCGATCCAGGCGAATAACGGCACCCAGCCGCATCTGCTCGGGCTCCTCGGCATGTGCGCAGAAATCATCAAAGGCAGTCTGCTGGGCTTCATCGACCGGCAGATCATCAAACGCCGGGACATCCTGCAGCGCATCGAGCCCCGGTACGCTCGCCAACAACTCCTCGGCAGACGCGGGGGCCTCGGTCGCAAGCTTCCGACGACGATCGCGCTTAGCCCGCGCCCCCGTCGTCTTTTTCTTCGCCTTAGCCTTAGCCTTGCCCACAAGCGCCTCCCAGCACCATAAATCACAACTGAGCAGGTATTTTAAATCAAAAAGAGCTGGCCGGGCAAAGCCCGACCAGCTCACAAACTTTCCCTCAGCCAATGGTCCCGAGAGGTTATCCGAAGGCCCGCCCGCCGGGAGGGGTTTCTTCCGAGCGATCCCGCAGCGCGAAGCGCGAGGACCAGCGAAGAAGAAAACACGCAGGGGCGGGCCCGGACAGGTTAACTTACTCCTTCTCGACCGCGCGCATGATCGCCTTGTAGATCTCCATCAGCGGGATGATCAGGAAGGCCAGGCCCAGGGCAGCGACAACGCCCTTGAGCTCAAGCGTCACGGGGCCAAAGAACATCTCGGCAAGCGTCGGCTGCACGGTCACGATCACCGTCAGCACCAGTGCCAGCGCGGCGGAAGCCCACAGCCACTTGTTCTGCTTCTTCATGGTGAACAGCGACGCACGACGGCTGCGCATATTGAAGCAGTGGAAAATCTCGACCATGTTGAGCGTGATGAACGCCATCATCACGCCTTCCTCGTCGGCATTGCCGGCGATCATATCGGCGATGTGGATGTAGCCCATGTCAAAGTACACGCCCACAAAGAAGCTCGCCAGCACCAGCACGGTGATGATAAGGCCCTGGACCACACAGTCCAGGCCCATATGTCCGGCAAAGACGCCGTCCTTGGCGTTGCGCGGCTTGCGCTTCATGATGTCGCCCTCGGCATCCTCCATGCCAAGCGCGAGCGCGGGGAAGCAGTCGGTGACCAGGTTCACCCACAGCAGCTGCACCGGCTGGAAGATGGTAAAGCCGATGAGCGTGGCGATAAACACCGAGAACACCTCGGCAAGGTTGGCCGAAAGCAGGAACTGGATGACCTTGCGGATGTTATCGTAGATGCGACGACCCTCTTCGCAGGCGCCGATGATGGTAGCGAAGTTGTCATCGGCAAGTACCATGTCGGCGACGTTCTTGGTGACGTCGGTACCGGTGATGCCCATACCGACGCCGATGTCGGCGCGCTTGATGGACGGGGCGTCGTTGACGCCATCGCCCGTCATGGCCACGATCTGGTCGCGCGACTTCCAGGCCTCGACGATGCGGGTCTTGTGCTCGGGCTGGACGCGGGCGTACACGCCGTAGTCCTCGATGTGCGCGTCGAGCTCCTCGTCGCTCATGCGATCGAGGTCGGCACCGGTAATGGCATGGCTGCGATCGGCGACGATGCCCAGCTGCTTGGCGATGGCCACGGCGGTGTCGATGTGGTCGCCCGTGATCATGACGGTGCGAATACCGGCATCGTGGGCCTCGCGGATGGCGTCGGCCACCTCGGGACGGACCGGGTCGATCATGCCGGATAGGCCGCAGAAGACCAGGTCATGCTCGAGCGCGGCGGGGCTGCAGTCGCTCGGAACCTCGGTGTAGGTGCGGCTTGCCAGCGCCAGCACGGCCATGGCCTTGTTGGCGGCCACGAGCTCGGCACGACGCTCCTCGGTCAGCGGAACGACCCTGTCGCCGTCGTAGATATGGGTGCACAGGCCGATCACCACGTCGGGCGCGCCCTTGGTGTACTGCTCGTACTCGCCGTCCAGGGTCTCGACGACCACGGACATCATCTTGCGGCCCGAGTCGAACGGGGCCTCACCCACACGCGGGTGCTCGGCAGTCAGGCCAGTGAGACCAGCCTTGCCGGCATCGTTGACGAGCGCGCACTCGGTCGGCTCACCCACGGCCTCGCCCAGCTCCTCGTCCCACTGGGCGTCGGAGCACAGCGCCATGCCGGCCAGGAACTTCTCCTTAGGCGCAGCGAGCTCGTGCTTGACGACGGTCATCTTGTTTTGGGTAAGGGTACCGGTCTTGTCCGAGCAGATGGTCTGCGTGCAGCCAAGGGTCTCGACGGCAGAGAGCTTGCGGATGATTGCCTGGCGCTTGGCCATCTTGGTCACGCCAAGCGACAGCACGATGGTCACGACGGCGACCAGGCCCTCGGGGATGGCAGCGACGGCGAGCGAGACGGCAACCATAAAGGTATCGAGCAAGGCTGTCGGGTCAGTGAGGACGTTGCCCACGCCGTGGCGGATGATGTCGACGCCAAAGATGACGACGCAGATGACGATAACCATGATGGTGAGGATGCGGCTGAGCTCGGCAAGCTTCACCTGCAGCGGCGTGAGCTCTTCCTTGGCCTCGGCCAGAGCGCCGGCGATCTTACCCATCTCGGTGTTCATGCCGGTGCCGACCACGACGGCACGGCCACGGCCGTACACCACGGTGGAGCCCATGTAGCACATGTTCTTGCGGTCGCCGAGCGGCACGTCGTCGGTGCCGGCGGCGAGCTCGATCACGTTGGCATGCTTCTCGACGGGCACGGACTCGCCGGTAAGGGCGGCCTCCTCGATCTTCATCGTGGCGCTCTCGAGCACACGGCAGTCGGCCGGGACGGAGTCGCCCGCCTCGAGCATGATCACATCGCCGGGCACGAGCTCGGCGCTCGGCAGGTGCACGAGCTTGCCGTCGCGCAGCACCTTGGACTGCGCCGCGCTCATCTCCTGCAGGGCCTCGAGGGCCTCCTCGCTTTTAGCCTCCTGGACCACGCCCAGCACCGAGTTGACGATAACGACGAACATGATGATGGCGACATCGGCAAAGTCCGCCTCGCCCTTGACCATGCCCGTGAGCGCGCTGATGACGGCGGCAACGATCAGCATGATGACCATGGGGTCGGCCATCTGCTCAAAGAAGCGCTTCCACAACGGGGTCTTCTCGGCTTCCTCGAGCTTGTTAGGGCCTGTCTTGGCGAGGCGCGACGACGCCTCGTCGTTGCTCAGGCCGAGGTTCTCATCGACACCTTGGTCGCTGAGCACCTCCGCCGCGGCGGACAGGTATTCCTTTTGCATATAGAGTCCCCTCCTGGGATTCGGGCCACTCAGCAGATTGATGCCCGATCATAATTCCCAGGAGAAGGGCAAGGGCTCATCAAGGCTGCCGTGCTGAGCGGCAGTTGATAGTGGGGCTATGGTACCCCAAAGCGGCGCGTCTAGCCAAAACATTCCAATTGGAAACACGGCTCGAGTGCAACGATGCAGACCGTGTGACGCTCAACATTGATAAAACGTTTTTGCTTCGGTGCATCATCAAACTGAAATATCGCCCAGATAGCAGCGGTTAGAACGGTTGGTAAAGTTTTTGCATATACCGTTTTTACCGCAAAAAATGAACTTCTAATTCGGCATACGGTCGATTTTTTTGGGTATTCGGTCGGCATTTCGTTATAATCATCTCAGTTTTATTTCTTATGGTTTATCTATCAGCGCAAGACGATGTCAGATGGAGGTCTGAATGTACAAGCGCACCAAGATTGTATGCACCATGGGTCCCGCCTGCGATAGCGACGAGACCATCCGCGAGATGATCAAGGCGGGCATGAACGTCGCCCGTTTTAACTTCTCGCACGGATCCTACGACGAGCACCACGGTCGCATCGAGCGCGTCCGTCGTATTTCCAAGGAGCTCGGCATGCCCGTCGGCATCCTGCTCGACACCAAGGGCCCCGAGGTCCGCACCGGCCTTCTGGTCGACGGCAAGAAGGTTGCCGTCAAGACCGGCGATAAGATCGTCGTCACCGCTCAGCCCACGTCCGAGGATTTCCACGGCACCGCTGAGCACATCTCCCTCGACTACCTGGCTCTGCCCTCCGAGGTCGAGAAGGGCTCCCTCATCCTGATCGATGACGGCCTGGTTGCCCTCGAGGTCGAGTCCGTCAGTGGCCAGGACATGACCTGCGTCGTTAAGAACGACGGCCTGATCGGCGAGCGCAAGGGCGTCAACATGCCCAACGTCAACATCTCGCTGCCCGCTATCACCGAGCGCGATCGTCAGGACATCCTCTTTGGCCTGACCGAGAACATCGACTACATCGCCGCTTCCTTCATCCGTGACGGCGAGTCCGTCCGCGGCATCCGCAAGCTTTGCCGCGAGAACGGTGGCGAGCACGTGACGATCTTCCCGAAGATCGAGTGTGCCCTGGGCGTCGAGAACTTCGACGAGATCCTCGAGGCTTCCGACGGCATCATGGTCGCCCGTGGCGACCTGGGCATCGAGATCAAGCCCGAGCTTGTTCCGCACATCCAGAAGGAGATCATCGCCAAGTGCAACGCGGCCTACAAGCCCGTTATCACCGCTACGCAGATGCTCGACTCCATGCAGCAGAACCCGCGCCCGACGCGCGCCGAGGTTGCCGACGTTGCTAACGCCATTTACGACGGCACCGACGCCGTCATGCTGTCCGGCGAGTCCGCTGCCGGTAAGTACCCGGTCGAGGCCGTTAAGATGCAGGCCAGCATTGCTCTCGAGACCGAGAAGTATCTCCCGGCCCACGCTCCGCTCGAGGTTCCGGCCGATGCTCACGGCACCCGCGTTGTCAACAACGTTGTGGGTATGTCCGCTGTGAACATGGCCACCACCGTTGGCGCCAAGTGCATCACCGTGCCGACGACCACCGGTCGTACCGCTCGCCTGATCTCGCACTTCCGTCCCAACATGCCGATCTGCGCGTTCTCCCGCCACGAGTGGGCCGTCCAGCAGATGATCATGTACTGGGGCGTTATCCCGCACCAGGCCGAGATTACCCAGGGCACCGTCAACGGCACGATCGTCAAGGCGATCGAGACCGCTAAGGAGCTCGGCTACGTCGAGGCCGGCGATCTGACCGTCGCTACCGCCGGCGATCCCCGCATGAGTGTTCAGCTCGAGGACAAGGTCTCCTCGACCAACGTCGCTTACGTCGCTCAGGTGCGCTAAATCGCACTTGCAAGCACGCTTGCATTGCAAAAGGGCCCGGAAGGCTTTGCCTTCCGGGCTCTTTTTCTGTACGTCAATGCCAGAACGTGGCACGACTTCGCCAACTTTTTTACCAAAGGACGCAAAAATCGTCCTTCGAGGCCCAAAACGATCGTTCCCAACATCAATAGTGTCCGCCCAATGACAAAACCACACCCCCGACCGAGACTGCTAAAGCGTTTTAGCAAGCCCTATTCTGACCGTGTTTCCGGAAGTATGCGGCAAATTCTGAGACCTCCGAGCACATCCCGTTTTTTCGCAACAAAATGCCTGATAAACTAGCCTCAAAAGCCAGGTCTGCTCACAGGGTTCAGATTTTGCCGCATACTTCCGAATTGACGCTGGCACTCCTTAATCCATAGGCACGCTTTTCAGCCAGGAGGGCATCGTGGATCTGGCGCTATGCGGCCAAACTGCTTTTAACTATCACCGCATCCCGCCGCAAATACTGGGTCTTTACCCTGCCATTAGCCTTGGCAATATGGATCGCAGATGTTGCGGCCTCGGAAGTCATGCGGTTGTAAAAGACCTGCTTCACGCACCGCTTCACAGGCTTGTATTCACCCGGGCACAATCCGGGTCGCGAAGCCTGTTTAAATCGCATCTCCTGACCCAAGAGCCGCCTCCTGGGTCGTTTAGGCAAACTGAGCATGGGTTTGATGTCGCGTCGCCCGAGTTTACGCTGCTCAACCTTGCTACGCAGGCCTCACGTAACCAGTTGCTCATGGCTTGTTACGAGATGTGTGGCTCCTTCGCAGTGTTTAAGCCCTGCGAGCGAACGCAGCAACAACTCGATGAAGTCATCTCACTTAAGCTCATTCCGCCCAACTGCTGTTGGGAACGAGTTAACGACGTCAACGGCAAAGACACCAACCTATGGAAGCGTACGCCGCTCCTTAATGCAGCGGATATCGCCGCATTCGCCAAGCAGGCCGCAGGCCTGCGCGGTGTCAAACAGCTTCGCTGGGCAGCCGAGCGCATGACGGGGCAGACCGCCTCACCCTTCGAAGTTCAGACCTCTATGCTCGTCTCGCTCCCCCGTGACGAGGGCGGCCTAGGGGTCCATATCGCAAATAACGTGCGCATCCCACTCAGTGAAGCCGCGCGCTCGCTGTATGACAAAACCTGCTGTTACGCGGACACCCTCATCGAGAGCGACACCGACAGCATGGGCGTCATCCTGGAATGCCAAGGCCGTTCCGCCCACGATAGCGAAGCCGCAAGTCTCTCCGATGTCGAACGCACCACCGCTCTTTCCAGCATGGGCTACGACGTCATCCAAATAACCTATGAACAGATCAAAGATAAGAAGAGCTTTAACAACATCGCCGAACTCATCCATAAAAAGGCGGGACTCCCCTACATCCCAAAGACCAAACAGGAGCGCACCGCCGAAGAAGTCCTTCGGCGGGAGTTATTGGTCGATTGGGATGAGCTGTTCGCCGTCAAGCCAACCAGCTAGCAGCTGGCAATCAGAGGAACCGCGGGCGCGTCAGGAGCGGCGACGCGCTCGGCAAAGCCGGCCTCGGTCAGTTCGATGACCTCGGTAAACGTTGCGTCGAAAAACTCCTCGGTTAGCAGGCGATACGGCGGATGATCGGGCTCGCCAGGGTTTTCGCGCACGATCTCGTGCATGACGCCGATGGTCTTGAGCACATATTCCTTATGGATGGGATACTGCCCAAAACGCGTCGCCGCGGTATACAGGCGATCGGTCGCACGCGGGATGGAAACGATGCCGAGCGTCTTGCCAAACCAGTCAAAGTCGCCCTGCTTTTTAATGCGGAATTCCTCGCTTGGCTTGCCGCCGTGCGCCTCCAGATACTGGTTCACGCGCGTGTTCCACACGGTATCGGCCACCAGATGCGACCAGACGCCCAGTGTTAAATCGAGCAACGACTGTGCCACGTCCTCGGATGCCAGCGAAAACTCGCCGGCATCCGGCCCGGCAACCGGCTCGGCATCCTTATAGCGCTGAGGATAGTGCACGCGATTCAGCCGCTCGCGTTCTTCGACAATCGAGGTCGCCGCAGCCGGTGCACCGGCGGGCGAACTTTTAAGCAACGGCGCCACATAGGTATCCCAAAACTCATGCTCGCGCGGCTTAGGAATAGGCTCGGGCTTGGCAAAGTGTGTAATGCGGTACGGAATGGGATCGGCGATGCCGGGAACCATATAGCCCACAAAGATATCTGGAACCACGCAGCCAAACAAAAAGGCGTTACGATCGCGGACACTATCGGCAAGCGCACCGGTGCGCTCCAGCAAACGCTCCGTTTGAGCGATATGAATGTTCCAGCTTGGCATAGCCACCCCCATAAAAACCTGGATAACTATACCATCACGGCAAAGCCGCGCGGGCGGCTACGCATGCTCCACGCAGCAACTATTCGGCGACACCGCTTTCGGTTCCATACGACGGCGCAGGTGCCTCGACCACGTGGTGATATCGATCGATATAAATTGCACGGGCACCCAGGCGTCGCACCAAATCCTGGTGATGCGTGCTCATCAAGACCGTCTTGCCAGCTGCGACGTAGGCCAGCAAGAAGTTGACCACGATGTCGCATGAATCCTCGTCGAGCCCGTTGGTGGGCTCGTCAAGCACCAGAATATCCGGGTTCATCGACACCACCGCGGCCAGCGCCACGCGCTTTTTTTGCCCGCCCGAGAGCTGGTAGGGAGAGGCGTCGACCAGATCGGCAACTTGGAACAGCTCCATGGCATCGCGCACGCGGCGCTCGAGCTCGTCCGCCGGCAGGCCCATCTGCGCGGGGCCAAAGGCGACCTCCTCGCCGACCGTGGCGCAGAACAGCTGCGCGTCGGCATTCTGGAACACAAAGCCCACGCGCTGATGAAAGCGCTGAGCGGCCACGGAATCCTTCAGAAATGCCGCATCGATCACGTGCCCATCAAACAGGTACGTACCCGCGTCCGCGAGCTCGAGACCGTTGATAAGGCGCATGATCGTTGTCTTGCCACAACCATTGGGACCGAGCAGCGCAACCAGCTCGCCGCGATCGACCTGCAGCGATACGCCATCGACAACCGTATGCCCCGTATAGGAGAACACTACGTCGCGCAACTCTATGAGTAGGGCCACCTTGGTGCCAGCTGCACCGCTCGCACCCGTCACGCTATTCGTATCGTTAGCCAAAACGTCGCCCTTCCCTATTCGCATCGAAGCCAAAACCCGCACTACAGCACGGCGCACAGCGCCGCCAGCAGCGGCACAACGACCGTATAAGCCGCGTCGCGCCAGCCAAACCCAGCGCGCGTGGGCGCTGGGTATACGCCGGCAAAGCCGCGGCATAGCATGGCCTCGTCCATCGCGCGGCTGCATTCCATCGCCTTGATAAAGGTCATGCCCATGATACCCGCGACCGAGTCGGTACGCGAAAACCCCTCAGGCGCGCGGCCGACACTGCGCAGCATGACAGATTCGGTCAGGTCGTGCGCCGTACGGCCCAGCACCTCGATGTGCTTGAGCGCCATATCAAACGTAAAGATAACCTCGTCGGGCAGGTGCAACATCTTGAGCGCTGCCGACATGCGACTCCAGGTAAGCGTCCACGAAACGCCCAGCACCAGCGATACGTTAATAAAGGTCTTGAGCGCGATCTTGAGCATGGCGCTCGCAGCCGATGCGCCCAACAGCAAGGCCGGTAGCGCCAGAACCACCGCAAGTCCCGCGGCGCCAAGCGCCGGCACAAAGGTCGCCCGCAGCCCGCGCACGGGGCGCACGGCAACGAGCACCAGCGCGATAGCCGCCATCAACATGAGATACAGCGGGCTTTGTGTCAGGCACACGCACAGGACGCAGACAAACATCCCCACCAGGCGCACCGGAGCCGAAACGCAAGAAAGGGCGCGGTCAATAATCGACCCGCCCTCGTGTGCGCCGCCGCCCAGGCGAACCCGCTCGAGCAGGCTCGCCAGGTGCAGGACGTTCTTTTGCATCACGCGATGACGAGCCCCCGTGGGCTCGTATCGCTCCTCGGCCGCAAGCCAGCTAGGCAGCTCGGCCATTGCCATGAGCACCGCTTTCCTTGACCGTCAGCGAGATCAGGCGGAACGCGATGGTAAGCACCGTCACGCCAATCACGCCCGAAAGGATATACATGGCAGCCTGGCCGGCAAAGCCAAGACCCTGCTCCTCGGAATAGGCCTGCAGATAATCGCCCGTGGGCAGAGCATCGGCGAAGGTCGGGGTATCGAGGCCGACCGAAGCCTGCAGGCTGTCGTCGCCAGCCTCCTGAACGGCGGTTGCGGCACCCTCGGCGTCCCACTCGCCCCAAGCGTCACCGGTGGCAAGCAGACCCAACGGTGTGGCTACGACAAGCACGGCAACCAGGATGAGCGTGGGGACCAGCGAGGTCTTCTTGGCAGCAGCGCCATCAGCAGCAAGCTGGCCGTCGACAGCCTCGGAGCCGACGATAATGCCCGGCGCCGTCTTCTTAATAAAGCCGTAAATCGCAGCCGTCGCCACACCTTCGACCACGCCGGCGACTAGCATGTGCGGAATCATCATGGCCGGGACAGCGATAGACAGCGGGAAGGGGCAATACAGCGGAGCGCCCGAAGCATTGGTGAAGAGCATCGGCTGGATACCGAACTCGATTGCCGCACACAGGGCAGCTAGGCACAGACCGACCCAGCCACTTACGATAGCCGAGACCGAAGTGCCCCAGCTCTTGTCGTGCAGACGGCTGTTGAGCGCGCGGAACACGATAGCGGCGGCAAACGGCAGCATGAACGCCATGTTAAAGCAGTTGGCGCCAAAGGACAGGATGCCGCCGTCACCAAATAGCAGCGCCTGCAGCGCCAGCGCGACCGAGACAGCGATGGCCGCGGCCTCGGGGCCCAGCAGCAGCGCGATCAGCGCGCCGCCGACAGCGTGACCCGTGGTGCCTCCGGGCAGCGGCACGTTAAACATCATGAGCAAAAAGGAGAACGCGGCGCAAATACCCAGGAAAGCCATGTGCTCGCGATCGAGCGTGGCGCGCACCTTCTTGATGCAGTGAACCCACACGGGCACCATCGCCACCGCCATGACGGCATCGGTCTGCGGGGACAGGTAATTATCTGGAATGTGCATAGCGCCTCCCGGTTGTCGGCATGCGGAATCGCAGGGCCGTTTGAACCATATTGTCCAGTGTTACGTATTGGCTGATTCGTAACACGCCGCGGGCTATCATAGCAAAACGGCGTGCCGCCAACAAAGCAGCACGCCGTAATGCAATACACATGTCACATATGAAGGCCCAGCGATGCCTTTTCCGAACACCGCGGTCGCGCAGGCCCCGCAGCAACTGCCGAGGGATCCTGCGCTCCCAGTGCAAGCCCTAGCCGCGAACCTCGCCGTTTACGCCCTTGCACACCTTGGTGACGATCTTCTGGTGCGCCTTCTCGACCTCTTCGCTGGTGAGCGTGTGGTCGTCAGAGCGATACGTAAGCGCGAATGCCATGGACTTCTTGCCCGCTCCGATACGAACCGGATCGCGGTAGACATCGAACAGGCGCACGCCCTCGAGCAGCTTGCCGCCGGCGCTCGTAATACGACGCTCAAGGTCCTCGCAGGTCACAGTGTTGTCGACCACGATAGCAAGGTCGTGCTCAACGGCGGGGTACTGCGAGAACTCGCGGTAGTTCTCCTGGTTGTGGGCGCCCTTGATCAGCTTGTCCAGATCGAGCTCAAAGGCAACGACGACCTCATCGATGCCCATCGCCTCGCGTGCCTCGGGGTGAATCTCGCCGACCCAGCCCAGCACGGTACCGCCGGACAGAACTTCGGCCGCACGACCCGGCTGCAGGAAGGCATAGCCCTCGCCCTCGACGGGACGGAAGCGAACCTTCTCGATGCGCAGCTGGGCGAGCAGCTCCTCGACAATACCCTTGCCAAAGAAGAAGCGCAGCTTGCGGTACTTCATGTTCCAGGACTGCTCGCTCCACTGGCCCGAGAGCACGCCCGCCACGGACTTGGTCTCCTTGGGCAGGCTGGCGTTCTCGCGGCCGTGGAACAGGCTGCCGACCTCGTACAGGTGCACGTTGGGCGTGCCGTGGGCCTCGTTATAGGCCACGGACTGCAGCAGGCCCGGCAGCAGCGAGCGGCGCATCTCGGTCTGCTCGGCCACCAGCGGGTTCATGAGCACCACGGGGCAGCCGCGGCCCTCGGTGGACATGCCGATCTTCTCCAGGTCGCCCGGGGCGGCAAAGCCAAAGGTCGTGGTCTCGTTGAGGCCGCAGGCGCGCAGAATCTCGCCGACCTTGCGGGTGAGCTTCTGCTCGCGGGTCAGGCCACCGATGTGGTTCTTGGCAGCCGGAATGGTCGCCGTCACGCGGCCCATGCCCCACAGGCGCAGGACTTCCTCGATCAGGTCGATCTCGCGCGGCAGGTCGGGACGGAAGCTCGGCGGGGTCACCATAAAGTCCTCGCCGTCGCGCTCGACGGTGCAGCCCAGGCGGATGAGCGAGCGCTCGATGAACTCGGGCTCGATATCGGCGCCGCAGATGGCATGCACGCGGGCCAGGCGCAGCTTAATGCTGTCGATGGTCTTGGGCGCGGGGAACACGTCGATGTAGCCGGGAGCGACCTCGCCGCCGGCGATCTCCTCGATCAGCGCGCACGTGACGTTGGCGACGTCCACGCAGCCGGTCTCGTCGACCTGGCGCTCAAAGCGAATGGAGGCATCGGAGATCAGCGACAGGTCGCGGCTGGTGTGCGAGGTGCGACCGGCATTGAAGCAGGCGCTCTCGACCATCACGTCGACGGTGTCGTCCTCGATCTCGGAATCCATGCCGCCCATAACACCGGCCAGCGCCACGGGACGCTCGCCATCGGTGATCAGACCCATGCCGGCGTCGAGCACGCGCTCCTCGCCGTCGAGGGTCGTGAACTTCTCGTCCTGCTGGGCAGCGCGGACCACCACGCGGCGACGGCCCTCGCGCTCGGCAAAGGTATCCAGGTCAAAGGCGTGCAGGGGCTGACCGGTGAGCATCATCACGTAGTTGGTGATGTCGACGATGTTGTTGTGCGGGCGCACGCCCAGGGCGTTGAGGCGCTTGACCATCCAGTCGGGCGACGGGCCGACCTTGACGTTGCGCACGATGCGGGCGACGTAGCGGTCGCACAGGCCCTCGTCGGCGATCTCGACGGAAAGCTCGTCGTCGGTCGCGCGGCCGGTCTCGGCCTTGATGGCGGGCAGCTCAACGTGGAAATCGCGGTCGAAGATGGCGCCGGTCTCGCGGGCCATACCGATCATGGACAGGCAGTCGGGACGGTTGGGCGTGATCTCGCAGTCGAGCACGGTGTCGCTCGAGCCCACGTACTCGGCAAACGGCATGCCGCAGGGCGTGTCCTCGGGCAGAATCATGATGCCGGAGTGGTCGCCGCCCAGGCCGAGCTCGCGCGCGGAGCAGTTCATGCCCATGGACACGACGCCGCGGAGCTTGCTCTTCTTGATCTTGACGTCGCCGGGCAGGACAGCGCCGATCATGGCCGTGACGATGTGGTCGCCGGCCTCGAAGTTCTGCGCGCCGCAGACGATCTGCAGCGGAGCGGGGTTGCCGTCGGCGTCGAGGTTCTTGTCGCCCACATCGACCGAGCACACATACATGTGGTCGCTATCGGGATGCGGGGCCTTGGTGAGCACCTTGGCAGTCACCACGTGGTCGAAGGACTCGCCCACGGTGTCGATCGCCTCGACCTCGGTGCCGGTACGGATATATTCGTCCGAAAGGGTCTTGGGATCCTCCGGAATATCGATCATGGTCTTGAGCCAGTCGTAAGAAACGCGCATCTAACTGGTCTCCTTTCATAAATGCGGCTTTGAGCCGGAAACTGCAACTAAGAAGAAAGCGTTCTAGAACTGGTTAAGGAAACGCATATCACCAGTCATCAACGTGCGCAGGTCGGGCAGGTCGTAGCGCAGGGCCGCGACGCGCTCGGCGCCAATGCCAAAGGCGAAGCCGGTGTACTTCTCGGGGTCGATACCGCAGTTGATGAGGACGTTGGGGTCGACCATGCCGCAGCCCAGGATCTCGATCCAGCCGCTGTGCTTGCAGAAGTTGCAGCCCTTGCCGCCGCACACGTGGCAGCTCACGTCCACCTCGCAGCTGGGCTCGGTGAAGGGGAAGAAGTGCGGGCGGTAGCGCGTCTTGCGGTCCTCGCCAAACATGCACTTAACAAAGTAGTCGAGCGTGCCCTTCAGGTCGCCAAAGGTGATGCCCTCGTCGACGACCAGGCCCTCGATTTGGTTGAACTGCGGCAGGTGGCAGGCGTCGGCCGTGTCGGGACGATAGACGGTGCCCGGGCAGATCATGTAGATGGGCGGCTTCTGCGCCTCCATGGTGTGGATCTGCACGCCCGAGGTCTGGGTGCGCAGCAGCACGTCGGACTCGCCATGGGCATGTGCCTCGGGGTGCGCGACGCTGCCGGGATTGTTGTCGACCACGTAGAACGTGTCGCGGGCCGAGCGGCTCGGGTGATCCATGGGCGCGTTGAGCGCGGTGAAATTGTAGTAGGAGGTGTCGACCATGGGGCCGGACTCGACAGTGTAGCCGATGCCGCAGAAGATGTCCTCGGCCTCCTCGATGATCTGCTTGATCAGGTGCTGGTGACCGATCTGCGGACGGATACCCGGCAGCGTGATGTCGACGGCCTCGTGCTCAAGCGCGTGCTTGAGGGCGGCGGCCTTCATCTCGGTGGTGCGCTCGTCGAGCATGCCCTCGATCAGCTGGCGCATCTCGTTGGCACGCTTGCCCATGACGGGGCGATCCTCGGGGGCGAGCTTGCCCATCATGCGCATCAGGCCGGTAATGCGACCCTTGCGGCCGAGCAGCTCAATGCGTGCGGCCTCGAGCTTGGCGGCGTCGTCGGCGCCGGCGACGAGCTCCTTGGCCTCTTCCTCGAGTTTGACCAGATCATCAATCAGACTCATGTCTTCCCTTTCGTCTCTCGCGCATCCACTTGTCGCAGCGGCTGATGCCGTCCGATGCTGCGGATGTGCGGCCCGGTTCGGTAACAAAAAACCGTCCTCGGGCATGTGCATTGCCCAAGGACGGTTGAATTCCGCGGTACCACCTTGTTTGACCCGGCGGATGTCTGGCCCGCCGTGCCCACTCTGCGCCCCTTGTCGCGAGGCTTACGGCTTCCCTACTGGGGCTCCGCCGCCACTGGCCGCGCGCCCGTTGAGGTCGCTGCTCGGGAGTGAACGCTTGGCCCTTGCCACCGCAGGAAGGCTTGCAGCCCATGACCTTCCCTCTCTTGCCGGCGACGCGGCGGGCAAAACCCTCTCCGTCAACGCATTGGGCTATAGGATAACACATTCTGCGCGTGCATCGCCGCGTTCCGTTTTGTTCGCGCTGGGTACAAGGCAGGTAGCTGTGCAAACTGGTCGTGCGCCCGCCTGCGGTGCTCGGCCTGCGAGATCAAGGATATGGTATGGGAAAGAAACTCGATAAGAAGGCCAAGGCGGCCGTGGCAAAAGCCGCCAAGGGCATGAAGGCCGAAAAGGCCGTCAAGAAGTTCCGCAAGCTCGAGGGCAAGCTGTGGACCCGCGAGTACCTGCTCAAGATTGCCGAGTTCGACGGCGCGACCATCGCCCCCGCCAACGGCGCCGCCGCCCGCGCCGACGCCATGGGCACGCTCGCCGGCGAGCATCACAAGCTCCTGACCAGCGAAAAGTCCGTTGAGCTCGTGCGCTCGCTGGCGCGCGAGACGGTTGCGGGCGGTAAAATCGACGATCCGCAACTGCTCGACGAGATCCGCGTGCTCGGCCGCGACCAGCGCGAGGCCAGCGCCATCCCCACCGAGGAGGCCGAGGCCTGGACCAGGCTCACCTGCGAGGCCGACGCCGTGTGGCATAAGGCCAAGGCGGCCAACGACTGGGCGAGCTTTGAGCCCTACGTGGACAGGATCGTCGGGCAGCTTAAGCGCCAGGCCCAGCTTATGGACCCCAAGCGCGACCCGTACGACGTGTGGCTCGACCAGTACGAGCGCGGCCTTTCTACTAAGAGCTTCGACGCGTTTTGCGACGAGGTCAAGGCCACCGTCGTGCCGCTCGTGCACGCCATCGGTGAGCGCGGCCAGCAGCCGGCAGCCGACTTTTTGCACGCCCATGTGCCCGAGGCTGCCCAGCGTGCCATAAGCTTTGACCTGATGAAGCTTGTGGGCCTGGACCTGGACGACACCACGCTCGCCTTTACCGAGCATCCGTTTAGCGAGGGCTTCTCGGTGGGCGACGCACGCATCGCCACGCATATCTACAAGAACGATTGCATCTCCAACGTCTACAGCATCATCCACGAGGCCGGCCACGCCATGTACGAGCTGGGCGTGAACCCCGCTTACGCGCGCACGTGTCTTGAGGGCGGTACCTCCATGGGCATCCACGAGAGCCAGAGCCGCTTCTTCGAGAACACCGTGGGCCGCAGCCGCGCCTTTATGGGTCCGCTGCTCGAGGTGCTGCGCCGTCACGCGCCCGAGGTCTACGGCAACGTGGACGAGGATACGCTCTACCACGCCGTGAATATCGCGCAGCCGTCGCTGATCCGCACTGAGGCCGACGAGCTCACCTATCCGCTGCACGTTATGGTGCGCTACGAGATTGAGCGCATGCTGTTTGCCGGCGAGGCCACGGCCAAGGATATCCCCGCCCTCTGGAATCGCTTTATGGACGAGTACCTGGGCATTCCGGTCCCCGACGACACGCACGGCTGCCTGCAGGACACGCACTGGAGCGGCGGCTCGTTTGGCTACTTCCCCACCTATGCGCTGGGCAGCGCCTACGACGCCATGTTCGTGCCGGCCATGTGCCGCGACGGCGTCGACCTTACCGGCGCCTGCGCGAGCGGCGACCTGGCACCCGTCCGCGCCTGGCTGGGCGAGCACATTTGGCAGTGGGGCCGCGCCAAGGACGCGCCGGAGCTCATCAAGGGCGCGTGCGGCATGGACTTTGACGCCCGCTACTACTGCAGCTACCTCCAGGACAAGTTCACCACGCTGTACGAGCTGTAGAACACAACCGACACGCCAACGCCAACCATGTTGACGTCAATGTTTTGGCAACGTCAGCGAAAACGACCCTAAGCGAGCAAGGTGACGTGAAATGAAAGGGCGCTGACCTTCTGGTCGCGCCCTTAAAATTGAACGTCAGATTGCCGCTTAGGGTCGTTTGCAGCGTCGGGCCGTTACGCGGTTTGGTAAAACCGCGTAACTACAAAGCCTCGAGCGCGCTGGCGATGCGCTTCATGGCGGCTTCGGCGGCTGCTTGGTCGGGGGCTTCGGCCAGGACGCGGATGACTGACTCGGTTCCGCTCTTGCGCACGAGCACGCGGCCCTCGCCTGCCAGCGAGGCCTCGGCCTCGGCGATCGCATTCTGCACGCCCATGCTGTCGAGCGCGGCATCCTTGTCCGCCACGCGAACGGCCACCTGCGCCTGCGGCAGCAGCTTGCACGGCGCCGTGAGCTGCGAGAGCGTCTCGCGCTCGGCACGAATCACTTCCATCACGCGCAGCGACGTCATGATGCCGTCGCCCGTGCGCTCGATATCGCCAAAAATCGTGTGGCCCGTCTGCTCGCCGCCCAGGCTGTAGCCGCCCTCGCGCATCTTGGCATACACATGACGGTCGCCCACGCCGCTGGTCACGGCACTCAGACCGGCAAGCTCCAGCGACTTGATCAGGCCAAAGTTGCTGGCGATCGTCGGCACCACGGTACCGCCCGAAAGGCGACCGTGCTTGTTCAGGTACACGCCGCACACGTACAGGATCTGGTCGCCGTCGACCACGCGGCCTCGCTCGTCAACAGCCAGGCAGCGGTCGGCATCGCCGTCATAGGCAAAGCCCACGTCCAGGCCCTGCTCCACCACGTGGCGCTGCAGGCGCTCCATGTGCGTGGAGCCGCAGTCGACGTTAATGTTAAAGCCGTCGGGCGCGGCGTTAATTACGCGTACGTCGGCGCCCAGCGCGTCAAACACCGGCTTGGCAACCGAGGACGCCGAGCCGTTGGCGCAGTCCAGGCCGATCTTGACGCCCTGCAGTGAAAAGTTCGCGCTCGCGATGAGCGAGGCGATATAGCGGTTGCGGCCCTGCATGTAGTCGACCGTGGCACCGATCTGGTTGCCCGTGGCCAGCGGCACTTCGCCCTTGCCATCGATATAGTCCTCGATGAGCTCCAGCACGTCCTCGTCCATCTTAAAGCCGTCGCTGTTGACGAGTTTGATGCCGTTATCGCAAAACGGGTTGTGGCTCGCGCTGATCATGATGCCGCAATCGAAGCAGCCCTCCACGGTCTGGTGCGCCACGCCCGGCGTCGGAATCACGTGCAGCATGTAGGCGTCCGCACCGCTCGCGACCAAGCCACTCACCAGCGCCGCCTCGAACATATAGCTGGATCGACGCGTGTCCTTACCTACGATGACGCGTGCCTTGCGCTCGCGATTGGCGCCGTAATACCAGCCCACAAAACGACCGATCTTATAGGCGTGCTCTACCGTCAGCCCAACGTTGGCCTCGCCGCGAAAGCCGTCGGTGCCAAAGTACTTCATGCGCTCTCCTTATAAAAATGGGGCGAACAGATTATCCGTCCGCCCCAAAATGGTACTCGATTATCTGGACTACCAGAAAAACCCTACGCCGAAGCGCTGTCGCGAGCCGCCTGGCACGTGGGGGTCTGGCGCAGCGTAAGCGGCTTGTCTCCCGCCTCGGCCGACGTGGTCAGCGTATACGTGATCGTCGTCGTCTCGCCCGCATGCAGGTCAACGGTTCCCGAATAGAAGGGAATGCCATGCCACGTGGCAGCGCCAAGCCCAAACTGGGTGCCCTCGACGGTAAGGTCCGAAATGTTACCGCCCGTCGGGGCGAACAGCGAGACATTCAGGCGCTCGTCATCACGCGCGGCATCGGGTGCGCTCGCTGCAACGTAGTCGGGCAGCTTGCCGGCCTCTTCCTGCGTCATGATGTTCGTCAGGGTGACGGTGATGCGATAGGAGCACGTGCCGTCGCCATTCTTGACGCCCTGGCCAATCTGCGTATCGGCATTGAGGTACCAATCGAGCTTGGAGAAGCTCAGGTTGTTAAAGTAGACACCGGCAACGGGATCCTCGCTCGGGTCGTCCGGATCGGGTAGCGAGGCGTCGATGTTTATTTCCTTGATAGCGTTCTGCTCGTCGTCGTTTTTCATCCACGCGATCAGGCGGCCCTCTTCGGCGCCGCGCTCAACGGCGCTGACGAGCTTCGTAACATCGACATCGCCGATGCCGCCGAGAATCTTGTCGAAAGCAGCGCTGGCAACGGATGCGAAGATGCCGTCCGACTCCTCGACCGGATAGTTCCAGTACACATCGTGCATGAGGACCTTGGCCGCATTGGTGCCGTCGACGACCGTGCCATCGGGCAGCGAGACATTGCCGACAAGGCCCAGCAGATACTGCAGGAACACGGGATCGATGCCCACGACACCGTCGACGTCCTGGCCGTATTGAGATTTCCACAGGGCTGCGACACGCTGCGAGTTGCGGGGCCAGTCGGGCGAATAGGTGTTACCCGAGTTGTACAGGTTACTGTGGTTGCCAAACAGCGCCTCGTCCTCTTCGTCGACGCTCTCGACCGCCTCATCCTCGCTGAGTCCAATGCGGGGAACAAACTCGCCGATCGACATCTGGCCGTCGGTAACCGAGATCAGACCCTGCGAGCCGCCAAAGCCGCCGCAGGCACGAATCTCAACATTGTTCATGGCATACACCAGATAGTTGCGCGTCTGGCCATTGGCGCCGAGCATCTGGGGAAGGACGGGAGCGACCTTCTCCGCCGCGTCAACCGCGCCGCTGAGGGTGACAAAGCCGTCCTTGGCCTTATCGACCAGCTCGGTCACCTGGGAAATATGCGTATCGCCAATACCCTGGATCTTCTCGTTGGCGCTCTTGAACACCTTCGAGCTGCTGGAAAGCGAATCGGCAACGGCCTGCAGCGCAGACACGTTAATCATGCCGTCCTGGAACAGCTTGCCGGGCGTGGCCTGCGAAAGGTTGTCGGCCATGGGAACCAGCGCATTGCTCGAAACATCGGACAGGGCGTCGATCATGGTGCGGGCCGCGTTGATGTCACTGCCGTACACCGGAATAAACGAAGCCGCCGTCCACAGCGGGCTCGAGGTCTCCGCCTTCATGCTATTGCAGAGCTCGTCGATCTTCTTCGCATCGTCGGGCAGCGTCGAAAAATCGCCCGACGTGACCTTGTCCTTAAGGCCGCCGACAATCTCGACAGCCTCCTTCGCTTCGCTCTTTACGGTCTTTGCCGAGTTAAGCAGCATAAAGCCACTTGCGCCAAGCGCAACGAGAAGTACCGCGACTACGGCGGCAACAACCGCGCCAACATGACGCTTCTTGCGCTCGCCCTTGCGATGGCGATGACGGACCAGACCGTCCGAGGTTGAACTCGACGAAGCGTCGTTGCCGTAGTTCAGGCCAAAATCGTAATAATCTTCCTTGGAACCGGAGCCCTTAAACTCGGCACCGCTATCTTCCAAACGGGCGAATGTGCCGGTCTCAGAGGCACCCGTATAGATCGTACCAAGGTTGCCCGTAAGCCCCGCGCCACCGGCGGAGGGAGTATTGTTGGCGGCATTGCCGGCATTAATGTTGCCGGCGGCATTCGCGGCGCTGGCAGTGCCTGCGTTGTTCGCAGGTGTCGAAGGAGCCCCGCTCGGCTGCGACGTGGGGGTCTCACCGCCCGCAAAGACATTCCCTCTTGCTCGACCAGTCTTTTTGGCCTTCTGAGACTGCTCATACAGAGCGGTAAACATCGCCGTCTCGCCCGGGGACGTGCGCTTACCGGCACTGTTCTGACCAGCTCCGCTCGGCATGCCAGCTTTTCCAGTTCCGTTCGAACGCGGCGGAACCGCAGGACGGCCGCTGTCGCTGCCCTTAAAGTGATTACCAGCCATAAAGAAATCCTCGCAATTGAGTCGCAATGAAAAAGTCCATAACGTTACTAGTTTATGGCATATTGGGCATCGACAGCTAAACTCCAGACACGGACACCAATTGGCGATAATGTGGCGCAACACCTTATCTGTCTTGGCGGCGCCAGCTACACCGTAAGGAACATCATCACGATGATCATGGCAAAGCCGATAAGGTCGGTCGGCAAAAATACCGTGCCCAGCATAACGGCGCTGGTGATGGTCGCCGAAACCGGCTCCACGGTTCCGATGAGGCTCGCACGCACCGAGCCGATGTCCTTAACGCCCTGCATATACAGCATGTAGGCAAAAAACGAACCGATGACCACGAACACCGCGAGCGCCTCGATACCGGCAGCGTCGAGCGCCGGCATATGCGCCCAGGGCTGTACGAAGATGCACGAGACCACACCCGCCGTGAGCATAGCCGAGCCCGTGACGATGGGACTACCGTATTCGGGCAGGATCTTGGCGGGAATCACCGCCATGCACGTAGCGCTGACCGCACACATAAGGCCCGCGATCAGGCCGAGCGGCGAGATGCTCAAACTGGTGGGGTCCCCGCCGGTAGCGATTAAAAAGGTGCCGCCGAGGGCCAAGCCGATGCCGACCGCCTCGCGCACGCGCGGCATGCGGCAATCGACCACACAGGTGTAGCCCATGATGATGACCAGCTGCAGGCATTGAAGCACCGTCGCCGTTCCGGCGTTGGTCAGGCGCACGGCCGAAAGGTAGCAAAACTGGTTAAAGAGCAGGCCAAAGGCGGTAAAGAACAGCAGCTGTTTGCGATCGGCGGGCGTGGTCCAGAGCTTGACGAGGCGTTCGCGGTCGTGCGTGACAACCACAGCCATAAAGAGCAGGCCGGCGAGAATCTGGCGAACGCTCATAAGCCACAGGGTATCAACGTGATAGGTATCGAACAGAAAGCTCGCGCTGGTGCCCGAAAAGCCCCAAAACGAACCGCCCACCAGCGTGGCCAGAACGCCCGTGATCATCTTGCGCGTCGAGGCATTATTGAGACGTCCACGCCACGCGCGACGAATGCTGCGACTGAACTCATCGGTACCTTCGGGCACCTCAACGTTCGAAATGTCGGTCATAGGCACCGAAGCTTTTGCGTTTTCGAGCTGCTCAGCGCGCTCTCTGCTCATTCCACTCCCCCGAAACAATCTGGAAACAATTCGGCTTACCTTACCACGGTATGGATGCAAGCTAACAGCTTGGCCGTTTATCGGTAAGACAAATCCGTCAATGACGTTCGTCCACAACTCCATGACGTATCGACTAACGCATTATGCATCAAGCGGTCCACGGCTACGAGCTCTTAAAAAAGACAAGATCGACGCGGAGCCCTACTCCACAAGCTAACGATTTTTAAAAATGCTCTTGCCACCAGGTCCTGGCTCCGCTATATTATTCCCTGCGCATTCGCGCACCCTTGATCGGGCGTTTAGCTCAGGGGGAGAGCGCTTCCCTGACACGGAAGAGGTCAGAAGTTCAAATCTTCTAACGCCCACCAAATGTTCGCAGCTCAGAGGCTATGTCTCTGGGCTGTTTTGTTTTATGTCGCCAAATCCGCTGGCAGCTCCAACCGTCATCGCAACGTAACATCAATTCACCTGACGAATGGCTGCCAAACAAATTCAATGCCCCAGCATCAACAATAACTTTGATATCCATCACGAATATAAATTCGCTTGATGTGCACGAGCAACAGATGGCGCTCCTTTTTGAGTTTTGGCAAATACCCGCGGTTATTTTGCCGCTTCGCATCCCCAAGTGTTCATTCACCGACGTCTAAACCGCAATCCGTCAAGCTCTCGGCAAGGTTGCCGCCAGCCGACCAAAAGCTGGCCATTTACTTGCCAATTTGCCCAACGCCACAACCAACCAGCCCGCACAGCGACTTCTCGGCCAAACGCTACGACGTCCACGCCCTGCGGTATCCTTGAGCCACCTGCACCCGCGCACCAAGGAGCCGCTATGCGCACCGAGCTCGATGTCCCCTTTTCGCAAAAAGAAGAAGCCAAGGCGCTGGGCGCCAAATGGGACCGGACCAAAAAGATCTGGTATGTGCCCAGCGGCGTTAATCCCGAGCCCTTTGCCGAGTGGCTGCCCGGCGTAGACCGATCCGACCCCTCCGCACCGTATATATATCTGGTACTGGGCAAGCGCGAGTGCTGGAAGTGCCACAATGAGACCTCGGTCGCGGCCTTCGGTATTCCCTATCGAGCCGACGACGGCAAGGACACCGCCGCCGTGTACGCACCTAACGAAGCCGGACACATTGCCGTCGACACAGCCAATGCCAACGCACTCGCCATCGTTCCCGCGCTTGGCTGCGTGCCGGGCGAGCTCCGCGACTATCTCCATAAGCGCTGCGGCTACAAGCCCGTAGGCGCGCGAGCCTCCAAGGCACCGTCACTCGGCAACACGTGCACCAGCTGCGATGCGCTGCAGGGCAGCCGCTATCTGTTCGAGGAACCCTCGTCCCCGTTTGCCCTCACTGCCATCAACAAGCTGCCGGCACTGGAGTTTGTGCGCGTCGAAGTTGCCGGCGTCTTTGGCGTCCCGGCCGCGCGCACCGACTTTGACCAGGCGCTCTTTACCTGGGCACGCGGCCATCACACCGAGTTCCACAGGCAACTCGGTGAGGGGGTTTACTTATAGGGACAGAGATGCCTTCACAGCCAGCTCCTCCGCATCACCTATCCCTCGTCGCCGGCGTCGTACACGATATCGAGGCCACAAACAGGGCATTTCTCCTGATACACCGGCATATGAACGCCTGTCCGTTTTCTCACTTCGTCGCTAAGTCTGTCGCACGCATCGATGAACCGAATGTCGAGGCACGGTATTTGCGAACCGCAGCAAGGACAGGCGACGACAAACGACCCGCAATCAACTTCTACGCTCGGAAACATTTTGTTGTCTATAAGGGCGCACGGCAGTTTTCCGTACTTCCCCATCGCAATATCGCCTCGCCAGCTCACGTTCGCTCCCCTCTCGCTATACAAATCAGGAAGAGCATGCACCGGCAGGCGTGCGCGAGATTGCATCGCCACGCGATCCGATCAAACAGCACGATCGTAAAAGACCGCCAAAGCCAAATTTCATCGTCGGTCGCACCCTGTCCGGCAAACTCAATATCGACGGGTATGTGCTTCAGATAACTCATGTCGGGCGCAAAACGAGGGTCCGGTCCGCCTTTATGAACAGGACCGTGCAGAACAAACCATCCGTTTTCGGGCTCGAACCGCTCAACAAATGCAAGGCCGAGCACCTTATAGCCCACCTCGGTTGCAAATATGACTCCGGCTGGGACGTCACATTCCATGCAGTTGAGCATTTTACGGTTGTAATTCTGGTCTCGAAAACCAACGGTACCCGGCGCTTGAACCGAGTACTTAATGACCCACGTACCATCGTCCAAATAGAGCGGAGGCACATTGTTGATGCTCTCGGTTTGCCGCTGGCGCGCTTGTACCCCGCTACCCCACTCCCCTGTATACTGATGTAGCACGTGTTTCATCCGGGCTTGTTGGGCCGGATTGTTCATGGGAGGGTCTTATGGCTGCTTCGAATCCGCCTAAGGGGAGCGTTTCTTCTTCGTCCATCAAGCCGGTTACGCGCAAGGCCGTGCGTTGCCAGCGCGAGGTCGCCTGGCTTGTCACGCAGGCGGCGGGCAGGCTTGTGGCGACCACTGAGGACGTCAATGCGCCTACGCCGAGCTTTGTGTTAGCGGCGGCGCTGGATTTTGTGCGCCAATTGGAGCTTGCCGCACGGGATGCCAGCGGCCACCTCGACTACCAGAATGTTATGGCGCCCGACCTGCAAACGTTCTGCCACATGGCCAAGTTGCCCGCCGCGCCCAATGCGCTTTCGGACGTAGGCTACATGTTTACGCTTTCGGGCGCGGACCTTATCCGTGACATCTATGCATACTGCAGTGAGCTCGCCGAGCGTCACGTCTTTGGCACGGCTGAAGTCAAACCGGGAAATGTCATCAAGCTGGTTCTTAGGCTGTTCTTGATGGACGGGTTCGGGGCCATGCCGGCGTAAGCCGAGTCTTTAGCATCACCGTCGACTGAGCAACAACCGCTTTACCTTAGTGGGCGCCAATTGAGGGTCAATTATTGGGTTGCCTCGTCCACTAACGCATTTATTCCACGCGCTCTGATAGTCGATATTTGCGGTTGCGGCTCGTCGCCGGCGCCGTGGGCTCAAGCTCGCCTTGAGCAATGAGCGCGTTGACGCGCGACCTAACCTGGGAAATTGTAAGCTCCGTGCGTTCTGCCAGCTCACGCGTCCCCAGCTCGCCGTAATGTTTGAGTGCCGTCACAATTAAGCCCCCGCCGTGATCGACCGGCTCGATCTTTGAACGGTAAAGTACGACCTTGAACCGATCGAACCCCGGGCAGAACAGGGGCTCGGCCAGACCATGCGCGCGCATGGCATCGATCATCATCGGGATGCCCGAGCCATTGCCCTCAGCCGGCGAACCTGCGCCATCCGGAAGCGGGACAATCGACATGAGTTTCACGAGCGTCGCGTTACGGCATCGGGAGCTGCCGTCAAACAAGTTCTCGCGAGTCTTTCCCCCGTAAAGGCCGCCAGGATTCGTTACCTCGACACGATCGTCAAAGACGTCGACGGCAATCGATTGTCCACAGAACCGATCCCCGTATTCTCGATGGATTACGGCGTTGGCGATTGCCTCGCGCAGAACCTCCTCGGGAATCTCCAGCGAGTCGACACGCGAGACGCCTTGGACGGTCGAGATGCGGCGCAGGTTTTTGGCGACAGCTGCGACGGCATCCGAAATCATCTCGCCTAGGGTGCCCTCGCAGACTGTGCGGTCCATAAACCTTAGTGGCCCCGCAGCTCCCTTTTGAGTTCCCACGTGGACAGCCACATCAATGAAGAGCTTGGGATAGAACTGCTGAGGGTAAACGCCCGCGGCAAGGAGGCCGGCCTTGGTAACATTGCCCTGGAAGTCGAGGAAATTCAGACGCTCCATCTTTGTCTTCTTGTCCGCCGCACCGCGCATCGCTCGAGGCGTCAGCGAATAGGCACGCTCTATCGTGCGGTCGACCATCGACTCGTCGAGATCGCCCACACTCGTACCGGGCACCGCATCGCGATCGCTAGGACTCGTCCGTTCATATGACGACAGTGCCAAAACCTCGGTCGACGAAAGCGGGACATCTTTGTCATCGATGCGTTTGTAGCTGCCACCTTGAGCGCCCCGCTCTATGACATAGCAAGGCTTGCTCGACGGGTCGAGCTCCTCAATCGTGATGACCAGAACCACGGTGCCCTGGAGCTCCACGCGCTCAATAGTGTATTTGGGCGGATTGGCCAGCTTTCCGCGACCGCCGGCATCGCCCATGCCCGCCACGAATTGGTTGAGCACTTTCTCGGTCTCAAAGTTTGTAACTGGGACAAAACCCGCGTGCTCGCTCACTCCGAGTACGATGATGCCGCCGGCGGTGTTTGCGAAAGCGCTGACCGTTTCCCATACGTCGCGGGAAAGTGTCGTGGCGCTCTCCTTGACCTCGACGTTAAGATCGTCCGAGCCCATGCGCCTTAAAGACTCGAGCAGACCGGTCAGTTCGTTTTCGTTCATCTGCACGTCCTTTCGCTCGGTTCTGCGAAGAATGCCGCGGATAGATTTCCCTCGTCTCTCAGTTATCTCTCGTAATTATCTCTCATCTTTCTGTTGTCTCTCATATTAGAAATGAGTGAGAGATGAAAGATAAGATGTCTGTCATCTGTTTCATTTAAACATGTTGTTGCTGGTAAAACAATCTATATTGAGACAATACCATGGTTGCCCGTCTCTTTGCAGCATTGTTATCTCTCATATTTATCTCTCATCTATCTGTTATCTCTCGTATTAGTGATGAATGAGAGATGAGAGATACGTGAGTGATGCATGGGCCTGGACTATTGGACGGTCGGAAAATCCCTCAAACAAAAAACGGGGCCGGCCTTACGCCGAGCCCCGTTTTCAAACGGTCAGTTAGTTATCCAACGCGCGAGCATTGCAGTCAACATTACGCCGCCGCGAACACTCCCAAGCCCGTTCCGATGATGCAGATTGCGAAGATGCCCAAGATGATCCAAATGGTCTTGACGCCCTTTTTATAGAGGGCAACGCAAGCGAACGTTGCCAGCAAGGGCAGCAGACCGGGGAAGATCGAATCGAACAGATCCTGCAGGACAATCTCCGAACCACCCACGTCAAAGGTCAAAGCCGTGGACAGCGAGACCTGTGCCGCAATCATGGCGCCGATAACGGTCATTCCGAGAACACCGGCAGCATGCGTCATGCGAGACATAAGGTTGCTCTCTTCGGACTGCTGCAAAAACTTGGTTCCCAAGTCGTAACCCAGATGGGCGGCGACGATACGCGTTGCAAAGTTAATCACGGAGTAGATGAGCGCGTACACGATGGGGCCGAGCGGGTTGCCCGTCGAAGCGATGCCAATACCAATGCCGGCGGCAACCACGCGGAACGTACCCCAGTAGAACGAATCGCCGATGCCGGAAAGCGGTCCCATAAGGCCGACCTTCATGGCGTTAATCGAGGACGTGTCAAAGTTCTTATCGGCAGCCGCCTGCTCTTCCATCGAAACCGTTAGGCCGGCTACAAACGGAAGCACATGAGGCGTGATGTTAAAGAACTCGGTATGGCGATCGAGCGCCGCATAGTAATCGTCGTCGTTGGGATAGATCTTTCGCAGGGGCTTCTGAATGGTGTACATGAAGCCCATTGCCATCATCTTGTCGTACGACTGCGAGCACTGGCTCGTAAACTGGCGAAGGAACATGCTCCGATACATATCGGGAGTCATAATCGCGTCCTTCTTGGCCTCTTTGAGGTCGGTGTTCTGGATAGCCATTAAAAGTCCTCCTCTTC
Source organism: uncultured Collinsella sp. (assembly GCA_902491915.1). GTDB lineage: Bacteria > Actinomycetota > Coriobacteriia > Coriobacteriales > Coriobacteriaceae > Collinsella. Next base: position 890 of record CABUJL010000008.1, on the reverse strand, counting down.
ATCTGCAGCAACCGTCTGCGGACCGGACGAGCCCTCGCGGAAGGCCAGGAGCAGCGCGACGCAAATGGCAGCTGCGGCGACGCCGACCACGTCCATCTTGAGGTAGATGACCATAATGAAGCCCAGGAACAGCCAGGGAAGGAGCTTGTTATCGCCCATGGTCCTGATAAGAAGAGCGAAGCCGATGCAGACCATGACGCCGGACGCAACGTTGAGGCCGTCCATCACAAACTGCGGAATCGCGTTGAGCGCATTGTTGATAAGGTCGGCACCAAAGAACAGCGAGCCAAACACCAGCAGTGCAGACGGAATGCCAATCGACAGCGGCACGATGGTCAGATGGTACAGATTCGCCTTGGCAAGATCGCGATTTGCCAGAGCGGTCTCAATCTTCTTGCAGGCAAAGGCACCCGGAACGGCGTAGCAGAAGTTGCGCCACACCTGAAGGAAGACGGAGACGGGAGGGGCGAGCGCGACGGCAGTTGCCGTGCCCGTACCCGTAATGACGGCAAACGCGCAGCCAAGCACGCCGAAGGCATAGACCTCGGGAGTACCGCCGCGCCGACCATGATGGCGCCCATGAACATGGACTCCAAAGCAGCGCCGACGATAACTCCCTGCTGGACATCGCCAAGGATCAAGCCGACAAACAGGCTCGTAAACAGCGGACGACCAAGCATCGTAATGCCAAATGCTTGCTCGTCCATAGACGCCATAATGCGACCAGCGCAACTAGGAGGTACTGGGCAACTATTCTGATTAACCCCAGAAATAAGCTTGCAGGCGAGACGTTCAGAACAGCTCGCCTGCAGGCAACAGCAGCAATTTGAAAGGATTAGTAGTTCATCTGGTGGTAGTAGCGACGCGTGGTGAGCGGGTGGTTGCGGACG
>CABUJL010000007.1 GCA_902491915.1 uncultured Collinsella sp. | reverse complement strand
GGCCACGGCGGAGGTGAGCGCCTCGTTTATGCTGCCGGTCAGTGCCATCCACGCCGCAAAGGTCACAGCCGAGATCACGAACACCACGGGCACGAACACGCCGGCGACTTTGTCGGCCATGCGGGCGATAGGCGCCTTGGTGGCGTTGGCGTCCTCGACGAGCTGGATAATCTTGGCGAGCGACGTGTCGGCGCCCACGCGTGTGGCACGGAAGGTAAACGAGCCGGTGCGGTTGACAGTGGCGGCGTTGACGGTGTCGCCGGCGGTCTTTTCCACGGGGATGGACTCGCCGGTGAGCGCGCTCTCGTCCACGGCCGAGCTGCCCTCGAGCACCACGCCATCGACAGGGATGGACTCTCCGGGGCGCACGCGCAGGACCTGGCCGGGAAGGATACTGTCGACGTCGACGGTGGTTTCGGTGCCGTCGTCGGCAACGACGGTCGCGGTCTTGGGTGCCAAGTCGATGAGTGCCTCGATGGCGCCGCCGGTTTTTGACTTGCTGCGCGTCTCGAGGTATTTGCCCACGGTAACGAGCGACAGGATCGTGCCCGCACTCTCAAAATACAGATTGTCCATGCTCGTCATCATGGCCTCGTGGACCTGACCCGCGGCTAATTGGTCGGCCATGATGAACATGGCGTAGAGCGACCAGGCGATGGAGGCGGTGGCGCCCACGGCAATAAGGGCGTCCATGGTGGGTGCGCCGTGCGCGAGCGATTTAAACCCGTTGATAAAGTACGCGTCGTTGACATAGACGATGGGGATGAGCAAGACGAGCTCGGTGAGGGCGAGCGTCATGCTGTGGATGTGGTCCGTGAAGATGCCGGGCAGCGGCCAGCCGAGCATGTGCCCCATGCCTATGTAGAACAGTGGGATGAGGAATACGATCGAGATGATGAGGCAGGTGCGCATGGCAGAGGCGGCGGCCTCCAACTTTTTGGTCGGCGACTCCATATGGGTGACGCCAGACCTGGCCTGCGAGCTGCCGCTTGAGCCGGCGGCACCGGTGCCCGCATCGACGGGCGAGGCCGAGTAGCCGGCACGGTCGACGGCGGTGCAGATATCGTCGGGGGAGACCTGCGCGGGGTCATAGTCGACCATCATGGAACCGGCGAGCAGGTTGACCGCGACGCTCTCGACGCCGTCGAGCTTGCTCACGGCGCGGTCCACATGCGCCTGGCAGGCGGCGCATGTCATGCCGCCCACGTCGAACTTATCTTGAGCCATGGCTTCTCCTTTCTGCGACGTAGTGTCGGAAATGTTAACCATCCGATACTATACACCCATACCCCCTGGGGGTGTCCAGTAGTAGTTGGAATGTATGACTTTTCATTACAGATGAGGGTGGCTGCTCAATCGGCGGTCGTCTTTGCCAAACATCTCAATCTGTAACGTCTGGACCGGTTTTTGAACCATAGCTGTTACAGATTTAGACAAACATTTCAGCCGAAAACTAACGTCTCGATCTGTAACAACTAGGCCCCGTTTTACCGAGTATTTGTTACAGATCGAGACAATCTCGGAGCAGATGCCCCGGGCATACAACGTAAAACGCCGGGGCGCCCGCGTGATGGGCGCCCCGGCGCATGCTGGGCAGGGTTTGCGAAGCGGTGGGAGGGAGGAGAAGCCGTCCTCCTGAAATCCTTACTTCTGACGACGCTTCTTGTCGGTCAGGAAGACGCCGGCGGCTACGAGCACGACACCTCCGATGACAAACGTCTCACCGGTGAGCGCAGCATTGTCGCCTGTGGTGGGAAGTGCCGAGTTGGCGGCCGTCTTGGCGTTGCCGGTAGACGGCTTTCCAGCAGCCGGCTTAGCGGCAGCCTGCGTGATCTTGGCCTGCTCGGCCTTCGCTGCCTCTTGCTCCTGGCGGGCGATCTCGTCCTTCAGGGCTTGCTCGGCGGCTACGCGTTTTGCCTTCGCCTCGTTGTAGGCATTGAGCGCTGCGGTGTAGGCGGGCGTCGCAGCATCAAGGTCTGCCTGAGCGGCATCAAGTGCGGCCTTTGCGTTATGTTCTGCCTGCTTGGCGGCGACGCACTTGGCAAAGAGGGCATTGAGCGTATCATTCGCGTTTGCATCAGAGCCAGTAGCAATGCCGTTTTCGACGTTGATGGACTTTAGCTTTCCGAGGGTAGCGACAGCGGCATCCGATGCGGCCTGAGAATTCTCGATCGCCTGTTCGGCGTTCGCGATGGCATCATTTGCCGCACCAAGGGCGACTCCGGCCTCAGTCACTGCTGCGTCGGCGTCCTTCTTGGCCGCCTTGGCCGCGGTAAGATTGTTGGCCGCGTTGCTCAGGGCGTCGGCATGGGCCTTCTTTGAAGCAAAGTCGTTTTTCGCCGTGGTCAGATCGCTCGCAGCGTGCTCCGCGGTCGCCGCCTTGGCCTCGGCGTTGTCCTTCGCGGTGTCGAGGGCCTGCTTCTTGGCAGCCGCGTCGCGCTCCGCCTTTTCGAGAGCACTCTGGGCAGACGTCTGGGCTGCCGTGGCTTCATCAAGCGTTTGATGGGCCTTGTCAGCCTTTTCCTGAGCCGCAGCAACATCGGCAGAATACTTGGCAAGTTCCTTCTTTGCATCTTGCAGAGCCTGCTGCTTTACGAGAGTCTCTGCCTTGGCGTCATCAACCTTCTTCTGACTCTGAGCGGCTTGCTCTTGCGATGCCTTAAGCTCGGCGCGCTTCTGGTTGACGACCTGCTCTGCGGTCGCCACGTTACTTTGGGCGGCTTTGACCTGGTCTTCGGCTTCGGTAACTTTTCCGTTTGCCTTGGCGAGATTCTGCTCTGCTAGGGCAACAGCGGCGGCGGCACTTGCTACGCTGTCGTTCTTGGCGGCAAGGTTGCTGTTCGCGGTATCAACGCCTTCCTGCTTTTGAGCGACGAGGGTCTCAGCTACCCTTACGGCATTGGCTTTCGATGCCGCTGTGCTGCGCTTTTGTTCAAGGTCCGTCTTTGCGGCGGCGAGCTTTTCGCTGGCTTTGGAGAGGCTCAGCTGATACTGATCAAAGAGATTCTCGAGTTCATCGATCGAGTATTCTTTCTCGTACGAACCGTAATTGTTGTCGATCTCCAAGACGAACACATACGGCCAAAGGGTTCCGCGCGAGTTGATGCCGTATCCCATGGTTTTGGCGTTAGGTTGTACGATATTCAAATAATGGCCGACGGTGCCAAAACCCACGCCTTGGGCTCCGAATTCGGTACCGTGACTCCAGAAAGTCTTCCAAGCATCTTTGGGGGCAACGTTGCCAAGGCCGGCTTTCGCTGCAGCATCGTCAAATATTTTCTTTTCGCCATCAACCCATTGGTGCGCGATGTTTTCTTTCGTGCTGAAGTTCCAAGCGGCATTTTCAAATCCGGCATAGTCTGAGTGCCCCTTCGTTGCGTCGGAGTAATTGGAATCAGACTGAGCGATTGCCATTTGCTCTGCCGTTACCTTAAGCTCGCTAAGGCCGACGCTTTTGCGATATTCATTAATTTCGCGCAGCTTGCCAAACGAAAGCTTGGCGTTGTCGAGTGACGTGCCGTCTTTTTTATCGCCAATGGTCGTCGGGTTTTTATCGCTCTGCCTATAGATGATGTTTGCAGCGTCGTTGGCACCGATGAACTGGTAGAAGCCGATGACGCTCTGCGCCTCCGCCGTCGTTGCCTTATCGGTTGCCGCCTTGCACGTATCGTATGCTTTCTGTGCATCGATAACGGCTTGATCGGCGGCCGCCTGGTTTGCCTTGGCAGTTTTGAGCGCCTTGTCTGCCTGCTCCTTCTCGGCTTTTGCCTGATCGACTTGTTTCTGAGCGGCCTTTGCTTTCTCCAGTTCGGTAGCATGTGCCTGCTTTGCCGAGGTCAACTCCGATTGCGCCGCATCGGCTTTCGTCTGGGCTGCCGTTACATCATTTTCGGCTGCTGCGACTGTCTGCTTCTTGGTTTCGAGCTCGCTTTCGGCACCGGTGAGGGCGTCCTGCTTGGATGCAACGTCGCTATTTGCCTGAGAAAGGCCTGCTTCGGCAGCCGCCTGCTGCTGCTTCGCCTGGTCGAGTGCGCTTTGGGCAGCATCGACCTTTGCCTGGGCGGCGTCATACTCCGGGCCCTCGGCGCCTGCCTTTGCGGCCGCCAAATCGGCTTGTGCGTTGTCGTACGCTGTCTGTGCCGCAACTACCTTACCATCCGCGGCGGTCTTTTCCTGCTGAGCGGAAGCCAGCGTGCCTGCCGCCTCGTCGTAAGCGCTCTGCGCGGCGCTCTGAGCCTGCTGGGCATCGGCGAGCGCGGAATCGGCAGCGGCCTTCGCAGCCTTTGCTTGGTCCAGAGCGGCCTGCGCATCTGCGGCAGCCTGCTCGGCGACCTTGATTTCCTCCGGCGTTGCGTTGGCGGCTGCCTTCTGGGCTGCCTCGAGCTTGGCCTGCGCATCATCTGCCGCCTGCTTTGCGGCATCAAGGACCTTCGACTTGTCCTCGGCGTCGGTCTTGGCTGCATCGAGCTTTCCTTGGGCATCCTTCAGCGTGGCACTGGCGCTGTCGGCCGCCTTGACGCTTTCATCGAGCTGGCGAGCATATTCGGCGCGCGCGGCGGCCTCTGCCTGCGAATTATCGGAGACGGAGGCGTCATAGGTGCTTTGTGCGTTGTCGCGGGCCGCCTGCTTTTCGGTATAGGGGCAGCCACCGTGTCGTAGTCGGATTTGGCGTCTGCCTCGGCAGCCTTTGCGGCATCGATCGCAGCCTGCAGGTCGGCAATCTTCTGGGCGTTTGCCTTTACTGCGGAGCCTGCCGCCTCGCCGGCGTGGACAGCAAGCGGCGACATGATCGCGTCCTGTGCCGTGGTATCACTCGCATCGTTGGCAAATGCCGAGAACGGCGCGAGCAGCGTCGAGCCAGTCATAGCGATGGTGGTTGCCGCGGTGACGGCGAGTCGTGTTGCCTTGTGGCCCGAGAATGTGGGGCGAGGCTCGGCGCCGCCTGAGACTTCCAAGTGTTTAGGTGCGTACTTTGCCATTTCTTCTCCCAATCGTTGAAGGGGTACCTATGACAATTCGTACGTTACGACCGCCGAAAGGGTTCCTGTTGCGCAACATTGGCAAGGAAATATCGACACACTTGAATCACATTTACGAGGCGAAGTTCTCGGCAAGCTAATGTCTCGTTCTGTAACATCTAGAGAGGTTTTTGACCCCTTACTGTTACAGATTGAGATGTTGTCTCGCGGGGTTGGGGTTTGTCTCGTTCTGTAACATCTAGACCTGTATCTGCCGAGCTAGTGTTACAGATCGAGACAATTGCCGGGGAGGGGTCCCGTCACGGCAAGACGCCCGCTCTCTAGATACAGAATCCGGGGATCACACAGGTTCGTTTGTTTGGCTTGTCCGCAGGCGTTGCGTACGTAAAGACGTCGCCGTCGTGTCCAACGCGATTCAAATAGAGCGTGCCTTCGGTCTCCGATGAGTCGGGGCTCACCGTGCGCTCCCACCAGCAGGTGTCCTTGCCCTTCCACTGGCGGACCATCGTCTCGTTCGTGGAATACGGGCTCACCTTGAGCTCGCGGAAGAGCTGATACTCCTTGCCCTCGCCGTTGTAGATGTCTGCCAGGTAGTGATAGCCCTCGGCAAACGAATCGGGCGGTTGCGTACCGCACAGCTCGACCATGGCGGGCAGCCAAAGGGTTGCGGGCAACTCGCTCAGACACGATGCACTGTTGGCGGCGCCAACGTTATTTGAGATCTTTTTGACGGATTTGATGAGTGCGCGCAACTCGTTGGGCAGCAGCTTAAGGCCGTCGCCGTTGAGCCATTCCCGCAGCTCGCAATCTGCCCAGCCGGCGCTCGGCGGTTCAGCCGCAGCGTTGCGCTCGGCAATACCCGCATCGAACATAAACGTCAGTCCGGCCTTGCCCGTCCCGTCCAGAAGCTCATCGTGACGGATGCCCACAAGCTGCGCGCCAACCTCCAGCCCGTTGGCGAGCTTCACACGCTTGGTACACGGATAGGGGATATGCCCATCAGTGTCGAGCAGGTGGTAGCGCTTGGCAATCTCGCGTGCCTCGCTACGGGTCTCGGCGGCCTTAATCTTGAGCGAAATTTCCTGCAGCTGATCCCAGGCGTAGTCGTCAAGCGAACCGCGGATGCCGTCCAGGTAGTCGGGGATGCCAAAGCCATGGGTTGCCGCCCCGATAACGCCGAGCCCCGCAACGGCTGCAACGACGCCGCCGATGACAAAGCGGCGGCGGGTCATGGCATCGTGACGGGCCTGCTCCAGGATCTCTCGTGCGCGCTCGCCGGCGACGTCGACCTTAAGGTGCGTGCCAGAATCGATATCAATTGCGGCCTCGTCTCCTGCACCCTCGCGGTCCTCAGATTCTGCAGCGGGGAGGTATGTCGAGAGCACCTCGAGCATCTGCTGCTCGGTAGGGCGATCGCCCTGTTCGACCGAGATGCCTTTCATGATGATCTGGACAAGCGCTTTGTCGCCCTCGCAGCGCGGCTCGAGCGGCGCCGGTTTGGTCTTGGTCTTTATGAGGTAGAACGAGCCGGTCGCCGCGGCACCCGTCGACTCGACATCGAACGGTTTGCGACCGCTGTAGAGCTGGTACAGAATGCTCGAAAGCGCATAGACGTCGATCGCGGGCGAGCGGCGAAGGGCCGCGATGCCTTCGATATCCTGCGTGAGCATTTCGGGCGCGGCATATGCGGGTGTGGCAAAACGCCAAATGTCGGCACGTCGGGTGATTGTGTCGTCGCCGAGTGCCATGGTCGCGGAGCCCATGTCGATGAGGCAGGGGTCAAAGGAGCAATCGGCAATCTGCTGCTCGAGCGTTCGGCTGGTGGTGCGGAACATGATATTGGCAGGCGACAGGTCGCGATGGATGACCGGATTCACGAGGCCTTGGGTCATCAAGAGCGCGCGAAGCACGGCGTTTCCGACGGCGGCGACCATCTGGGTGGTCAGCCCGCCCGAGGCGTCGTGCGGAAGCAAGGGCAGCGCCTGCTTGAGGGAGGTGCCCTCGACCCACTCCATGAGGATGAGCGGGTCATCCTCGCACGATCCGTAGCCATAGACACGCGGAAATCCGCGCAGGTGCGAGACGGTACACAGATGACGATACTCCTCGAACAGCGCGGCGGTGTTGGCCAGGTGAGCGGCCGATTGCTCGGCGGAGCGGTCGGGGGCGTGGCCGGAAAGGATGGCGTTGTCCTTGAGTAGCTTGACGGCAAAGACCTCGCCGCTCGTGTTGGTCGCGCGCAGCACGTGCCCGATGTTGCCGTTGTTGCGGTGGGCCGTCTGGAGAATAAGCGTCATAAACCGACGCTTGGCGTCGTCCTCGGCGCTGGGGTCGACCGCCACGGCGGTGTCGAACGTGTCAAGACGGATGAGTTTGTCGCCATAGGCGCTATCGGTAGTATCCATGGCGTTCCTTTGTCTAGCATGGGTTGCTGCGCGTATACGTGGGCAGTGTGGATATCGGTAAAGTACCATGATAGCCACACTGCCCACGTATACCGCTGAGTATTGTCGTTTACGACGCAGAAGGTAGAAGACGAAAGACGGACGGCGACCGTCTTTCGATCGCCGTCCGCGCTAGTCCACAATGACAAGGAATGTCGTGTAGAGACCCAGATGGAGCCTGTCGCTGTTTTCGATTTCCACCGGGGGATAGACTTTGCCGGGCTCGCGTTGGTCGCGCGGCGGCTCGATTACGATATCGCCGTCGCCCGCGCCCGATTCGAGCACTGTGCCGTTGGTCGACCCAAGGCCCTGGGCGTACCAGTGTCCGCCTTCGAGCCAAATGCGGAGATGCTCGCGCGATGCATCAGCGCCTACATCGGTGATGCTGGGCGAGGTTTTGGGCAAGGACCCAATTACCGTGCCGCGCGGATCGCGTGTGAGGGGATGGATTTGCATGTCGGCGCAGTTGTCGGCATGGGTTCTGAGCAGACCGAGGTTGGGGGCGACAGTGCGCGGCTGCTCCAGGCTGCTCATAAAGCCACGTCCGACGGTAGTTTCGGTGGTGCCAAAGTGCCCGCCTGTCTTGCTGTCGCAAAAGCGCTCGACGGTGGCCACGCCTTGGATGGGGTCAGCGAGCGCCCCCGTTGCCACAAAGAGCATAAGGTAAAGCGTACTCTTCTCGCGCACGGCATTGCCGTCAAAGTTGTCGATGTGATTGAGGGCATTTGCATATAGGCGGCTGTCCAGCTTGTAGCTGGCGAGAGCCGACATCATTTCGTTGGCGGCCGGGCCGCGATAGTGCTCGGCGATTGCCTGATAGGCGGACTCGCCGCCGCCGAGCTTGCTGCAGATTGCCGCGGAAAGATTGAGCGTGGTGACGGCAAAGTCGCTGTAGATGGCGGGCGCGCACTGGTCAGGCTCGCGATGGACGATGTAACGGGTGAGATACGAGCGGTTGGAAGAGCATTTCTCGAGCAGGGTACTGCCGAGATAAGAGTTTCCATTGATGAGCATTCGGGCGATCTCGAGATGTTTAAGACCGCCGAACGAGCGGATATCGTTATAGAGGACCGAGCAAGGCGTCTCTGCTGCCACGGATACCTCCTTTGATTGCTTCCTAGCCAATATGGCGATAGGAATTAATGGCCCCCGGTGGGCGACGTATTAAATGGCTGCGCAATATATAGCGTAACCAAAGCAACATTATAGGCCACATGTTCGAAATTGCAGGAAGACTGAGAGATTTGGTTTGGACTGGACGGAAATCCCCCTCTGTCTTGATCTATAACAATTAGGACCGATTTTACTCGGTAACTGTTACAGATTGAGACGTTTGTGAACCGTGTCGACCGTTTGTCTCAATCTGTAACACGTAGAGGAAGATTTGCCCTGTAGATGTTACAGATTGAGACAATCGGCCGGGCCCACCTCGAGCCCGCCCCGTCCGCCTCGTCATCTGTGGTTTACGTGGGGGCATGCAAAGCGCGGGTATACTAACCCGCGGCGAATCTGCTCCATCGCTTAGAGCTGCTGCGTCTGGACGGCGCGTGATAGGGCTGCCAAAGCGATCGCCAGCGTGCTGAGCAACGTCCTCTCTGTGCGCACCCGTTTTTGTATGTATTAGCGCACTACCAAGCACGCCCGCGCGGCCGCATGCCGTGCCCATTGCGCGTGCAGATAAGGAACAACAACATATGCGTAATTCTGTATCCGACGTCACGGACGCCGAGATTCTGGACGAGACCCGCGAGGCCATGACCCAGGCTGCCTTCGATGCGGCCGATGAGGCCAATGCTGCCCAGGCCGCCGAGTCCGCTACCGAGAGCCTGCCCGCCTTTGACGAGCTGGGACTTTCGGACGAGATACTTCGTGCTATCGAGAACCTGGGCTACACGGCGCCGACGCCCGTGCAGGCCGGCTCGATCCCCGTGGTGCTCGAAGGCCGCGACCTGCTTGCCGCCGCTCAGACCGGCACCGGCAAGACGGCCGCCTTTTTGCTGCCGACCATGAACAATCTGGAGCACATTGCTCCGCCCAAACCCGTGCGTGAGCGCGGCGGCCGCAACCGCCGTCGCGGTGCCAAGAAGCCCGAGGGCAACGGCCGTGGCCCCGTGATGCTCGTCATCACCCCTACGCGCGAGCTTGCCCAGCAGATCGACGAGGTCGCGAGCAAAATCGCCGACGTCACCGGCCATGTTGCCGTGACCGTCGTGGGCGGCGTGAGCTACAAGCCCCAGACCGCTGCCCTCAAGTACGGTTGCGACATCCTGGTCGCCACGCCGGGCCGTCTGGTCGACTTGATCGAGCAGGGAGCCTGCCATCTGAACGAGGTCAAGGTGCTGGTGCTCGACGAGGCCGATCGCATGCTCGACATGGGCTTTTTGCCCGCCGTCCGCCGCATTGTGCGCGAGACGCCGGCCGAGCGCCAGACGCTGCTGTTCTCGGCGACGCTCGACGAGGAGGCCGTGGGCGAGATCACCGACCTGGTGAGCGACCCGGCCCGCGTGGAGATCGCGCCGGCCACGTCGACCGCCGACACCGTCGATCAGTTTGTGTTCCCGGTGTCCATCGAGGCAAAGAACAACCTGCTGCCTGAGTTCCTCAAAAAGGAGGGCCCGGAGCGCACCATCGTCTTTATGCGCACCAAGCACCGCGCCGACAGCTGCTGCCGTCGCCTTGAGCGCAAGGGTATCAAGGCCGCCGCGATTCACGGCAACCGCAGCCAGGCCCAGCGCGAGCGCGCGCTTTCTGCCTTCCGCGACGGCACCGTCGACGTGCTGGTGGCAACCGATGTTCTCGCCCGCGGCATCGACATTAGCGACGTGCGCTACGTCGTGAACTTTGACGTGCCGGCCGAGTCGACCGACTATATCCACCGCATTGGCCGTACGGGCCGCGCCGGCGAGCTGGGGTGGGCCATCACGTTTGTGACCGAGCAGGACGTCGATGAGTTCTACGAGATCGAGAAGCTCATGGACAAGACCGCCGACATCTACGAGGCCGGCGACCTGCACGTGGGCCCCAATCCGCCCGCGGTTGATCCCGAGCGCGACCCTGCAGCCTTTAAGGTGAAGAAGAAGACCAAGCGCGGCAAGTCCAAGAGCAAGAAGAAGCTTGAGCAGGCACGTCGCGACGGCAAGCGCAACGGCGACGATTACGGTGATGTGGCCGGTCGTTCCAACCGCGGTCGCGATGAGCGTCGCGGCGACGGCGAGCGTCCGAGCCGTCCCAAGCGCGGCGGCAAGACCCGCGTGCGCGAGGGCGTTCAGGCTCGCGTAGACGAGGCTGTTGAGAGCGTGGCCCGCGAGGTAGCTGCCGAGGAGCGCGGCGGTGCTGGTGCCGCTGAGCAGCCTGCGCGCGGTAACCGTGCCGAGCGTCGTGCCAAGCAGTTCCAGGGCGAGGCACATCGCCGCCGTCGCGAGGATGAGGATCGCGGTGGCCGTCGTCGTGTCGAGCGCGAGGACGAGGGCCGCGGTTCGCGCGGTGGCAAGCGCGGTGCGGGCGACCGCCGTCGTTCCGGTCGTGATGACGAGCGCGGTGGCCGTGATGAGCGTCGCGGCGGCGAGGGTCGCGGTGAGCGAGGTTCCCGTGGCGGCGAGTCTCGCGGCGGCAAGCGCTTTGACGAGCGCGGAGGCCGCGAGGGCGGCCGCGGTGGCGAGCGTCGCGAGGGCGCTCGCGGCAACGGTGGCCGCAGCGGCGCCGGTCGTTCGGGTGAGTCGCGCGATCGTCGCGACCCGCGTGCCAGCCGCGATCGTCGCGATGACTGGCGCAACTACGATGACACCCGCGAGGAGCGTCGTGGCGGCTACCGCGGCGGGCGTGGTGGCAACCAGGCCGGCTCCCGCGGCGGTCGCGCCGGCGGTCGCGATAACCGTGGCAGCTATGGTAACAATCGTGGCGGTAAGCGCGGCGGCAGCTCCCGCCGCCCCGGTGACGGCGGCGGCAAGCGCAAATAGCATACGCATCGCCCACTAGAGCGAGGTGAACCAAGGGCCCCGAGCAACTACGCTCGGGGCCCTTTTTGTTTGCCGTATCCGATCGCTAGTTCAAATGTGATTTCCTCGGGAATGCATCTAGAAGATGCCGTGGGCCTGTTTCCTGCCATGCGGCAATGGGTCCCATGGGGTGTGCCGTGCATTTTTTGGAGTATTCAGCAGCTCTAGTTGGCTGCATACGATTCGGTATTGCCAACGGCGGCCTTCAGATATCCCCTATGAGTGTTTTGAGTTAGATTTCGCCGTTTTTTGAAGCAAAGGTACGTCGTTCTCGCTATGTCGGAACCCAAAATGACGCAGCGCCCTAAAGGTTTGCCCGCTCGGGGTATTGCTGGCGTGAGAGCGCTGCAGAATACTCCGTTTTTTGCACGTGCTGGGATGGGGTACCTCAGGAGAACGCGGCGGCATCCAGTAAATATATGCAATCTGTACCGGGAATTATGCAAACCGAAAAGGCGGGCAGTATGGGTAGGTGTATCGGGCCGCCTGGCGCACCAAAACGGGGAGCTCCCCCATGCGCCGTATACTCTGTCTGAATGTGAAAACGGCTTGACGCGTTGCCTGGCGTAGGGGGAGGGTGCCTCGATGAGCGTATTCGAAATTGTGTTTAGTCCGACGGGTGGAACGGAGAAGGTGTCTTGCCTTGTGGCTGGAGCGCTGGACAAGAATACCGTTACCGTCGATCTGACCGATAGCGGGTTGGATTTCCACGAGGTCTCGATGACGAAGGACGACGTGGCTGTTATCTCCGTGCCAGCGTATGCCGGCAGAGTCCCTGCCGTGGTGGTCGACCGACTGAACATGGTTCACGGCAACGGAGCGCGGGCCGTTCTGGTGTGCGTCTACGGAAACCGCGCGTTTGAGGACACGCTCGTAGAGCTGGAGGACGTTGCGAAGCATGCGGGATTCCGGGTAATCGCGGCAGTTGCAGCCATTGCAGAACATTCCATTGCGCGACAGTTTGCTGCCGGTCGTCCGGATGCGCAGGATGCGGCGCAGCTCGCAGAGTTTGCGCAGCAAATTCAGCAAAAGCTGTTGGTTGAGGATACATCCGATCCCTCTATTCCCGGCAATCGTCCTTATAAACAAGCCAGAGGTCACCGCATGGCACCTGAGGCAACAGAGGATTGCGCCTCCTGCGGTGCATGCGCCGCGGCGTGCCCCGTTTGTGCTATCGACAAGGGTGACCCCAAACGAGCAGCTGGCGAGGCGTGCATCTCCTGCATGCGCTGCATTGCCGTATGCCCGCGAGGCGCTCGTAAGCTTGATCCCAACAAGCTATCCGCTGTTTCTCAGATGCTGAGCAAGGTTTGCGTCGTGCGGAAGGAATGCGAGCTCTTTGTCTAGCGCATACGAAATTGGTGCAATGGGGCCAGGTTAATCTGCACCAACCTGGTGCAAACAAACCTGTCCCCAATGCACCAGAGTGAGGAGCGCCCCTGGGTGCCGGCAGAAAAGGAACGTCCCTAAGTGCCGCTTAAATACCGTTTATCGAAGAAAAAATACCGTTCATCGGTCATAATGACTATTCTGGCTTTGTTGTTGCCTACAATAACCCCCGTAAAAAGAAATGCGGAAGGTTACCGAGTCCCCTCGGACATGGGCCTAACCAAAGTCTTTGAACGGGTGCGTCTCAATGGGCGCATTCGATTGATTTTGGTTGGGCTATATTTATGAAGGGACATGTCACCATGGGTTTCTTTTCTCGCCTTATGGGTGGCTCGGATAAGCAGGCGACTGCGACTTCCGAGTTCGAAATCCTTGCTCCTGTTTCCGGCGAGCTTGTTCATCTAGAAAAACCAATGATCCCGCTTTTAGCAGCCGTGCCGTGGGCGATGGCGTTGCCGTGGTTCCCCAAGAGGGAACGGTGTGCGCTCCTGTTTCCGGCACCGTCGCGGCGCTGTTTCCGACTGAGCACGCGCTGGGCATCATGTCCGACGACAGCTCTGCTCAGGTGATGCTGCACATCGGAATCGACACTGTTAAACTTGAGGGCAAGGGCTTCCATGCGCTTGTTGCTCAGGGTGACCATGTCGACGCGGGCCAGCCCCTCGTCGAGGTCGATTTCGACGCGGTCCGCGCCGCCGGCTTCGATCCCACGGTCTTCGTTATCGTGTGCGAGCGTTCGGAGAACTCGACTCTTCGTGAGCATGCTTCCGGCCCTGTTGCTGTTAAAGAGCCTGTTATCTGGCTTTCCGAGTAAATTCTTGTGGTGGGTGCCGTGGTTATCAAGCGAGTTTTTAACAACAACGTCGCAATGGTCACTTCGGACGATGGCTCCGAGCTCATCGTCATCGGTCGAGGCCTCTGCTTTGGCCGTCATGCCGGCGATGCCATCGATGAGGCGTCGGTCGAAAAGACCTACGCGTTGCAGGAGGGAACTTCTCAGGACTCGCGTACGATTGACCGCTTGGCACATCTTTTGGAGTCCATCCCCACCGTCAACCTCGTGATTTCCGAGGAAATCGTTCAGATGCTTCGTCGAGAGCTCAATGCCGACATCAACGATAAGATTCTCATTGCTCTCGCAGACCATATCAGCCTTGCTTTGGAGCGCGAGCGCAAGGGCGTCCCCTGTGAGAATCCGTTGCTGCTCGAGATCCAGCAGTTCTATCGCAAGGAGTATGCACTTGCGGGCCGTGCGCTGCAGATTATCAAGGAGTATATGGGCATCCAGATGAGCGAAGAAGAGCAGGGTTTCATTACCTTGCATATCGTCAACGCCACCATGCCGCAACGCTCCGATCGTCTAATCGTCTCGGTCCAGCTTGTTCGCGACGTGCTCGCGATTGTTTCTGAGCGCTATGCTACGACCCTCGATGACACCTCGTTGCCTTACGAGCGTTTCGTCCGCCACCTGCAGTTTTTCGCACAGCGAGCGCTCGATCCTACGGCCGGGCAAATCAACGGAGACGCGCTGTTCCGAATCGATGAAACGGCGTATCCGTGCGCATTCTCGTGCGCGGACGCCATAGCCGCCCACTTGTCGTCTACCTATAACGTTGTCGTTACCGATGCCGAGAAGAGTTATCTCGCATATCACATTGTTAACCTGCTTGGAGAACCTGGTCTCTAGGCATAACGTGCCCACACATCGATTGATATAAGGCAAGGCTCACGGTCTTGTCCAGGGCACATCTGTCTTAATTTGCGGAAAAGGAAGGGGAGTACCGCTATGACCGCAAAAAAGAAGTTCAATTTCAAAGCGCCGTTGGAGGTGTTCGCGAAGTCGATCGTTCAGCCGATGATGTATCTCTCGGTTGCCGGCATCCTGCTCATCGTGGGCATCATTCTGACCAACAAGACCATCTGCGCTTTGGTTCCCGTACTGGGCTCCGGTCCGTTCCAGCTTGTGGGCGCCGTTGTCTACCAGTCGCTGATGTTTATCATCAACAACCTCTCGATTCTGTTCTGCGTGGGTATCGCCGGCGCCATGGCAAAGAAGAACAAGGGCCATGCTTCGTTGATCGCCCTGATGTCGTTCTTCCTGTTCCTGCAGGCTAACAACATCGTGCTCAACGCCACCGGCTCTCTTGCCGATGCGAGCGGCATGCTCGGCCTTACCGGAACCGGCCAGGCCACCGTTATGGGCATCCAGGTGCTCGATACCGGCGTGTTTGGCGGCATCATCCTGGGCTGCATCACCGGTGCCGTGTTCAACAAGTACTCGAACAAGCAGTTCCCCATTGCCCTTTCGATGTTCTCGGGCGTTCGCTTCCCGTTCCTGATCATGATCATCATTTCCTGGATCATGGGCGCTGGCTTCTGCATCGTTTGGCCTCCGGTTCAGGGTGCCATCTCCTCCGTTGCCGGCATCATTAAGGAGTCGGGCAACATCGGTCTGTTTATCTACGGCATGCTCAACAAGCTGCTCGTTCCCACCGGTCTGCACCACCTCATCTACACCCCGTTCCAGTTCTCCGATGTGGGTGGCACCCTGACGCTGGGCGATCAGGTTATCGCCGGCGCCTATCCCATCCGTGTTGCCGAGATGGCAATGACGGGTCAGCCCTTCTCCGATAGCACGTATTTCAACAGCTACACCTTCAACAACCTGTGGCCCTACATCGGTATCGGTCTCGCCTTTATCGTCACCGCTTACAAGGGGAACAAGGATAAGACCAAGGCCGTTATCATCCCGCTGATCATCACCGCCGTGCTCTCCTGCGTGACCGAGCCCATGGACTTCCTCTTTGTCTTTGCCGCTCCCGTGCTCTTTGTCGTTCACTCGGTTCTTTCCGGCATCTTCCTGGTTCTGCTCAAGGTCCTCTCCGTGCCCGCTTCGACTGCAGGCGGCATCATCAACATCGTGGTTTCCAACCTGGTCCTCGGTGTCGACAAGACCAACTGGCCGGTTATGCTGGTACTCGGAGTCGTCAACGCCGCTCTGTACTTCTTCCTCTTCACCTTCCTCATCAAGAAGCTCAACCTCCACACGCCTGGTCGCGAGGAGGAGTCCGAGCTCGCCGAGTCCGTTGCCGAGGGCGAGGCCGCCGCGTCTGTCGCGGTGAAGCAGGGCGCTGTTGCCGCAGCTCCCGCAGAGGGCGTCGATGCAGGTATTGCCGACCTGGTCGCAGGTCTTGGCGGCAAGGACAACATCGAGGAGCTCGAGAACTGCTTTACGCGTCTCCGCGTGAACGTTAAGAACCCGGACCTCATCAATGAGGACCTCATCAACCACGTGCCCAACAGCGGCATCAACCGCAACGGCAATAATATCCAGATCATCTTTGGCATGAAGGTCGCCGAGATGCGCGACAAGGTCGAAAACGCAATTGAGAAGGAGCAGTAAACAATGATCATTACTCTGTGTGGTGGCGGATCCACCTTTACCCCCGGCATCGTCAAATCCATCGCCCTGCGCAAGGACGAGCTCGACGTTGACGAGATTCGTCTGTACGACATCAACGAGGAGCGCCAGCGCAAGATCGGCGTGCTCGTGGACTGGATTTTGCACGAGGACCTCGGCCTTGACATCAAGCTCACGGTGACCACCGACAAGAAGACGGCTTTTACCGACGCGAGCTTCGTGTTTGCCCAGATGCGCGTGGGCGGCTATGCCATGCGCGAGCAGGACGAGAAGATTCCGCTTCGTCATGGCTGCGTGGGTCAGGAGACTTGCGGTTGCGGCGGCCTTGCCTACGGCATGCGCACCATCTTCCCCATGGTCGAGCTGATCGATGACGTTGAGAAGTACGCCAAGAAGGACTACTGGATTCTCAACTACTCCAACCCTGCCGCCATCGTCTCCGAGGGCTGCCGTGTGCTGCGTCCCAACGCTCGCATCATCAACATCTGCGACATGCCGATCGCGATTATCGACGTGGTTTGCGCCGCGCTCGATATCGACAAGAAGGATGTCGAGTACGATTACTTTGGCCTCAACCACTTTGGCTGGTTCACCTCGATCCGCCACAAGGGCGAGGAGGTGCTCCCGCAGCTGCGTGAGTACATCAAGGAGCATGAGATTCTGCTGCCCGACTCTTACCTCAAGGGCATGGGCTCGCTCATGGCAAAGAAGCCCGAGGAGACCGCCGACGAGCACCCCGAGCAGAATCGCCACACCAAGGGCAGCTGGTACTACGTCTGGAAGGGCGAGTACGAGATCATGGAGTGCTTCCCGGAGTACCTGCCCAACACGTATCTGAACTACTACCTGCAGCAGAAGGAGTTCGTCGAGCACTCCAACCCCGAGCGCACCCGTGCGAATGAGGTTGAGGAGACGCGCGAGAAGAACCTCTTCGACGGCATCGATCACTACGAGAAGACGGGCGAGATCGACGAGAGCACGTTCTATGCGGGCAGCCACGGCGACTGGATTGCCGATCTGGCCATCGCTCTGAAGAACGACACCAAGCAGCGCTTCCTGGTCATTTGCGAGAACAAGGGCGCTATCCCCAACATGCCCTACGACGCTATGGTCGAGCTGCCTGCCTACATTGGCAAGAACGGCCCCGAGGTCATCAGCCGTGACAACATTCCTCTGTTCCAGCAGGGCCTCATGATGCAGCAGCTGAACTCCGAGAAGCTCGTGGTCGAGGCTACGATCGAGGGTTCGTACGAGAAGGCGCTCAAGGCCTTTACGCTGAACAAGACCGTGCCTTCGATGAAGGTCGCCAAGGAGGTTCTCGACGACATGATCGAGGCCAACAAGGGTTACTGGCCCGAGCTTAAGTAAAAGCAACAGAGTCGCTGGCCGCATACCTGGAGCAATGCCCCGTCCACGTGATTGCGTGGGCGGGGCATTGTCATTTGGTAACGCGTTTTATCAAATATGGCATTTATCTGCGGTAATGTTCTATTCCACCGCTGATGGTGACATTTCATGCCGCCTGCCGAACTGCGTGGAGGCCTAACAGTGTTGTGCGTGTAGCAATTTCGCCCGGCCTCGCCTCCGGGCTGCCGCATGAGAGGGGATCTTATGGCACGACTGCACGTAATGGAACGCAGCCACGCTCAGGCCGTCATGGACGACCTGCACGATGCGCTTGGACGCCGTCTGGCGGTGAGCTCGCTCGCCCCGTGCCCCGTCGAGTTTACGGCGGCGCTCGTCAACCTGTGCTCCACCCAGAGCTGCGGCAAATGCACGCCCTGCCGCGTGGGCCTGAGCGCGCTGAGCGACCTGCTCGCCGATGTGCTCGAGGGCCGCGCCGACGAGTCCACGCTCAACTTGATTGAGCGCACTGCCCGCACCATCTATCTTTCGAGCGACTGCGCCATCGGTTACGAGGCCGGTGCCATGGCGCTCACGGCCATTCGTGGCTTCCGGGACGACTTTGAGCATCACATCCGCGAGCACTCCTGCGGCTTTGACCGCGAGGCTCGCGTCCCGTGCGTCTCGGGCTGCCCGGCGCACGTCGACATTCCCGGGTACATTTCGCTCGTCGAGGCCGGCCGCTATGCCGATGCCGTCAAGGTCATCCGCAAGAACAACCCGCTGCCGCTCGTCTGCGGTTTGGTGTGCGAGCATCCCTGCGAGATGCACTGCCGTCGCGGCATGGTCGACGATCCCATGAACATCCTCGCCCTCAAGCGTTTTGCCGTTGAGCACAGCGACCTCAATGACCACAAGCCGCATGTAGTGGACAACACCGGCAAGCGCGTCGCCGTGATCGGCGGCGGCCCGGCCGGCCTTTCCTGCGCCTACTACCTGGCCGTGATGGGCCATAAGGTGACCATCTTTGAGCAGCGCCACCACCTGGGCGGCATGCTGCGCTATGGCATCCCCAGCTATCGTCTGCCGCGCGAGCGCCTGCAGGCCGAGATCGACTGGATCTTGAGCGCCGGCATCGACGTTGAGCTCGATCACTCCGTCAACGGCGAGGAACTTGCCCGCCTGCGCGACGAGTTCGATGCCGTCTACCTGGCCATTGGCGCCCACAGCGATAAGAAGCTCGGCCTTCCGGGCGAGGAAGCGCTCGGCGTGGAGTCGGCCGTCAAGATGCTGCGCGCCATCGGCGACGACGAGCTGCCCGACCTGAGCGGCCAGCGCGTGTGCGTCATCGGCGGCGGCAACGTGGCCATGGACGTGGCGCGCTCCGCCGTGCGCTGCGGTGCCGAAAAAGTGAGCATCGTCTACCGCCGTCGCATCTGCGACATGACGGCCCAGGACGCCGAGATCGCCGGCGCCCAGGCCGAGGGCTGCGAGGTGCTGGAGTTGACCGCCCCGCTCGCTATCGAGACGGGCGAGGAAGGTCGCGTGAGTGGCCTGCGCGTGCAGCCGCAGATTATCGGCGCGCCCCGTCGTGGGCGTCCGGCCCCGCGTGCCGCCGCCACGCCCGAGCGCGTCATTCCCTGCGAGCGCGTGTTTGTGGCCATTGGCCAGGACATCGATTCCAAGCCGTTTGAGGACATGGGCATCGCTTGTAAGTGGGGCTGCGTGGTCACCGATTCGGATGGCGCCGTGCCCAACTTCGATGGCCTCTTTAGCGGCGGTGACTGCCAGACCGGTCCCGCCACCGTCATCCGTGCCATCAACGCCGGCCGCGTGGCTTCGGCAAATATCGACCGCTACCTGGGCTTTGACCACAAGATCAAGCTCGAGGTCGAGCTGCCGACCGTCCAGTTTAAGGGCAAGCATGAGTGCGGCCGCTGCGAGCTGGGCGAGCGCGAGGCCGGCGAGCGTATTCACGATTGGGATCTGGTCGAGCAGGGTCTCACCGAGCAGGAGGCGCGCCAGGAGGCGAGCCGCTGCCTGCGTTGCGATCACTTTGGCTTTGGCGCGTTCCGCGGAGGGAGGAACCTGGAATGGTAGAGCCCAACAACACCACCGTCAGCGACAGCACCGAAAACGGAGCGCATAACATGGTCAAGCTCACGATCGATAATTGCGAGGTCGTGGTTCCCGAGCACACCACGATCCTGGATGCGGCCAAGTCCGTCGGCATCCAGATTCCCACCCTGTGCTACCTGCGCGATCTAAACGAGATCGGCGGCTGCCGCGTATGCGTGGTCGAGGTTGAGGGCTGCGACCAGCTGGTTGCCGCCTGCAACAACTACGTGCTCGACGGCATGGTGGTCCATACCAACAGTCCCAAGGCCCGCGAGGCCCGTCGCACCAACGTGCAGCTGCTGCTGTCCCAGCACGACTCGCGCTGTACGAGCTGTGTGCGCAGCGGCAACTGCAACCTGCAGACCATCGCCAACGACCTTGGCATTTTCTATCTGCCGTACGAGCAGCACCTGGCGCGCGAGGGCTGGGACTTCGATTTCCCCATCATCCGCGATAACGACAAGTGCATCAAATGCATGCGCTGCATCAAAGTGTGCGAGAGCGTGCAGGGCTTAGGGATTTGGGACCTGACCAACCGCGCCACGCATACCGCCGTGGGCACCCGCGGGCGTGCGCCGATCGGCAAGACCGATTGCGTCGCGTGCGGTCAGTGCATCACGCATTGCCCGACGGGCGCCCTGCGCGAGCGTGACGATACCGAGACCGTGTTCGATGCTCTCGCCGATCCTGACAAGATCGTACTGGTGCAGATTGCGCCGGCCGTGCGTAGCGCCTGGGGCGAGGAGCTCGGCATTCCGCGCGAGGAGGCTACCGTCGAACGCCTGGCTTGCGCGCTGCGCCGCGTGGGCTTTGAGTACGTGTTCGACACCGACTTCTCGGCCGACCTCACCATTATGGAGGAGGGCTCCGAGCTGCTCGAGCGCCTGGGCGCTGCCTCCAAGGGCGAGGGCGACAGCCGCGGCTGGCCCATGTTCACGAGTTGCTGCCCGGGCTGGGTGCGCTTTGTGAAGGCGCGCTATCCGGAGTTTGTCGACAGCCTGTCCACGTCCAAGTCGCCGCAGCAGATGTTCGGCGCCATTGCCAAGACGTACTACGCCAAGGTGTTGGGCGTGGAGCCCGAGCGCCTGTTCGTGGTGTCCGTGATGCCGTGCACGGCCAAGAAGGCCGAGTGTGCGCTGCCGAGCATGGTGGGCGAAGGCGGCGTGCCCGATGTGGACGTTGCGCTGACGGTGCGCGAGATGGTACGCATGATTCGCGCGAGCCACGTGAGCGTCGACACGCTTACCGAGGAGCCGCTCGATACGCCGCTGGGCTTCGGCACGGGCGCGGGCGTGATCTTTGGCGCCACGGGAGGCGTGATGGAGGCTGCCGTGCGCTCGGCCTATTACCTGGTGACGGGCAAGAACCCCGATGCGGATTTCTTTACCGACGTGCGTGGCCTGAATGGCTGGAAGGAGGCCGTGGCCGATATCGATGGCACCAAGGTGCGCGTCGCCGTGGCGCACGGGCTGGGCAACGCTGCCCGCCTGCTCGATGCGATTCGCGACGGCCGTGCGAGCTATGACTTCGTCGAGGTCATGGCGTGCCCGGGCGGCTGCGTCGGTGGCGGCGGTCAGCCCATTCACGACGGCTGCGAGCTGGCGGCCGAGCGCGGCCAGGTGCTGTGGGGCCTGGATGCCGCTGCGGACATTCGCTTCTCGCACGAGAACCCCGATGTTCAGGCGTGCTACCGCGAGTTTTTGGGCGCGCCGCTCTCGCCGCTGGCCGAGGAGTTGCTGCATACCGACCATCACGCCTGGTCGATGCCTAACGAGGGGAAGTGCTAGCGATGCGCGCGTTTGATGTTGAGATGACGCGCCGGGGGTTTGCCTCGGCGCTCGCCGTGGGCGCGTTGTCGCTTGCGCTCGCGGGCTGTGGCGGCGGGGCTGTCGGTGCCGGGCCCGCCGCGGGCTCGGCTGCCACGGACGGCGCCGGTGCTGCTGCGGAGCCGGTCGAGGTGCACGTCGCCTCGCTCAAGGGACCGACCTCGATTGGCCTGGTGCAGTTTATGGACCAGGCGGCCGACGATGCCACGGATAACGAGTTCGACTTTGCGATCAGCGCCGCGGCCGACGAGATCGTGCCCAAGATGATTCAGGGCGATGTCGACATTGCCCTGGTGCCCGCCAACGTGGCGAGCGTGCTCTACAACAAGACCGAGGGCGCGGTGCAGGTCATCGACATCAACACGCTGGGCGTGCTGAACGTGGTGACGGGTAACGCGGACGTCACTTCGTTTGGTGATCTGGCGGGTCGTACCGTCTACATGACGGGCAAAGGCACCACGCCGGAGTACGTCATGAACTACCTGCTGGAGCGCGCGGGCCTGACCAGACAGGTGACGCTCGAGTTTAAGAGCGAGCCCACCGAGGTGCTGTCGGCCCTGCTTGCCGACCCGTCCGCCGTGGGCGTGCTGCCGGAGCCGTTCAAGACAGCTGCCATCGCAAAGAGCGAAGGCAAGCTGTCGGCTCCGGTAAGCCTGACCGATGCGTGGGATGAGCTGGCGGGTGACACGGGCTCGCGCTTGCTGACGGGTGTGACCGTGGTGCGCCGCGCGTTTGCCGAGGAACATCCCGAGGCCGTGGCGGAGTTCTTGAGCTGCCATGCGGCGAGCGTTAAGGCTGTCAATGCGGCACCGGCAGACTGGGCGCAGGCCGTGGTCGATGCCGGCATCGTGGATAACGCCAAGATCGCCGAGAAGGCGATTCCCGGGTGCATGCTTGTCTGCCAGACGGGCAAGGATATGAAGGCGGCACTTAGCGGGTACCTGCAGGTGCTGGCCGACGCGGACGCGAGTGCCGTGGGTGGTAAACTTCCGGCTGACGATTTCTACTACTTGGAGTAGCCCGTGCGTGCGTTTGCTCGACAAATGACAGAGCGTATGAAGGCGGTGGCGGCAGCAGGTGCCGTCGCCGCCTTTTGGCTTGCCGTGTGGATGCTGGTGGCGGCGCTGGTGGCGCAGCCGCTGATTTTGCCGGGGCCGGGTGCTGTTGCCTTGGCGCTGCTGCGCCTGGTGTGCGATGGCGGTACCTGGGCGATTTTGGCGGGCTCGGGCGCGCGGATACTAGGCGGGCTGGCGCTTGCCGCGGTGTGTGGTGGCGTGCTTGCCGGGATTTCGTCACGTTCGCGTGCGTTTGCGCGCCTGGTGGCTCCGGCGCTGTCGTTTGTGAAGGCGACGCCGGTTGCCTGCGTGGTGGTCCTGTTGCTCATTTGGTTGGGGTCGGCGCGCGTGAGCATTGCAGCGGTCTTTTTGATGGCACTGCCGGGCGTGTATTTCTCGCTGGTCGAGGGTTTGACGCAAACGGATGAGCCACAGGAGCAGATGTTTCGCCTGCATGGCGTGCGGGGCTGGCGACTGTTTTGCGCCCATACCTGGCGCGAAGTCCTGCCGTTTGTGCTTTCGTGCGCCCGTGCCGTGATTGGTATGAGCTGGAAGGCCGGCGTGGCAGCCGAGCTTATCGGCATGGCGGTGGGCACCGTGGGTGAGCGCATCTATCAGGCAAAGCTTTTGATTGAGACGGCCGACCTGCTGGCGTGGACCATGCTGGTCGTTGCCGCCTCGTGGGCGTGTGAGCGCGTGCTGGTGTGGCTGCTGCGGGTTTCGGGACCCGTGGCGTGGCGTATTGCCGTGCGGGCGCATGGACGCGGGGGCCGTGGGCGTGCGGGCGGCTCTGCTGGCGGCGGGGTTGCGGCGGAGCTTGCGGTCGCCGTGGCCGACCGGGCGCCCTGGGCGCCGGCGCTCGACGGTTTGGCGCTCAACGTGCCCGCGGGTGGGCGTGTTTGCGTGATGGGCGCTTCGGGCGTGGGCAAGTCGACGTTGCTCGCGCTGGCGGCGGGGGAGTGCGCGTCGTGCTCCATGGTGTTTCAGGATACGCGCCTGGTTGAGGACGCCTCTGCTTTGGATAACGTGCTGGTGTGCGCCGATGCACGCGTGAATGCCTCGAGTGCCGCTGCCTTGTTGCGCCTGCTCGTGCCGGGGGTCGATGTGCATGTTCGTGTGGCCGAGCTCTCGGGCGGGCAGCGCCGTCGCGTCGAGATTGCCCGAGCCCTGCTGTGTCCGGGCGGCGCAGTGATTCTGGACGAGCCCTTTACCGGTCTAGACATCGCTGCGCGCGACGCATGCGCCGAGGTCGTGCTCGACCTGCTCGACGGTCGCATGCTCCTGCTTGCCACGCACGATGCCGCTGACGCTCGGGCCCTCAATATCTCGGACATCATCACGCTCTAAATACTTATTCAGCAACAAAATAATCCGTTTTTCTCCGTCCCCATGGGGCCGGGTATGGTATTCTATCTGCTGGGTAATACTTAGGAATACCAAGTAATACCAACGCCGTAGAACAAACTCCAGATGCGGGCCAATCGGGTTGCCTTCACAGCCCGTCGCCCAGCCGCGCGGCCCGCATCTATCCGCACCACCGTCGTTTCAAAAAGGAAGCGCCATGGCAGAACACATGACCCCGGTTGTCGCGAAGGTCTTGCCCGAGGAAAAGGCGGCCTTCGCGGCGGCAACCCAGCTCGTGGGCACCACACCGTCCAACGCCATCCGCATGTTCATCGCCGCTTTCAATCGCTGCGGCACCTTTCCGTTCGACATTTCGCCCAACGGGGCCTTTGGCGCTGCGCCCGATTCTCGTCAACAATGACCGTCCCAAACTGCCGGCACTTGGGGACGTTCCTTTTCTGCCGGCAGTTAAGGAACGTCCCTAAGTGCCGGGTTTTGAGGAGGTTGGCATGCTCAATGCGATGATTTGGGCGCTTGCCTGTTTTGGTGTTGTTGCTGCCGATATTGCCCTGAGCATGGTTCTGTTCTCCGCGCTGGACATCGTGTCGGCGCTGACGGGTTTCCCGATCGACAACCTCGATATTCAATGGTTTCAAGCCGCCGCTCAGACGGCGTCATTTTTGATGGCGCTGCTGTGGTGGCGTTATCTGTGGCCCCGCTCCTTCATGGCGCGCCGGCAAGGCGAGCGCCCGCTCGGTGGGGGAGCAAGCGCGGCATGGAAGCGCATTGCCTGCGTTGTTTTGATCGGCCTATCCATGCAGGTGGTCATTAGCTACCTATGCGACGGCGTGCTGTCGCTGCTGCCCGAGGTCGCGGCAGACTATAGCGAGCTCGTCGAGGAAACGGGCATGGGCGATACCAGCCTTCTTGCCGTCCTGACTACGGTGCTTGGCGCGCCGTTTTGCGAGGAACTGCTGGTGCGCGGCATCATCTTTGAGTTTTCGCTGCGTGCGTTTAATCCACAGTGCCGTTCGTTCTGGAAGCGCCGGCGCCGCGCGAACGCGCAGGATGGCGCCATAGTGCCCTGGGCGGCCCCGAGTACCTGGGGCGTCGCCGCGGCAATCGTGCTGCAGGCGGCGGTCTTCGGCTTTATGCACATGAACTGGGTGCAGGGCTGCTATGCGGGCGCTGCCGGCCTCATTTTTGGTTGGGTACTCGTGACCACCGGAAAGCTCCGCTACACGATCCTGCTGCACTTTGCCTTTAATGCCGGCTCGTACCTCATGGGCCTGCTATGGTTTGTGAACACGCCGCTCGACGCGGTAGCCACGGTCGCTATCGCCGGCGTCATCCTTGTTGAGGCAATGCGCTTGCTACGCCACGCGTGTGGGATGGACGCAGCGAGCGCACCGCTGCCCTAGTTGCGACGCCCGCCGCCGTTGGCACCCTGACGCCCCTGGGCTGCGCGGTTGCGGCCGGCAGTGTTCTGCGCGCGCGACATGCCGCCGTGACCCTTGCTGCCCTTAGGCCCCTTGCCGGCGCCGCCAGCGCCACCGTGGGCCTTGCCGCCCTTATTGCCGGCGCCATGTCCGCCGCCAGCAGACGTCTCGCCCGGTCGCGGCGGCACGGGACGGATCAGGCAATGCTTGGTGTAGCCGATCAGATCGCGGCGGCCGGCCTTCTCCAGCGCCTCACGTACCAGCTTGTAGTTCTCGGGCTTGCGATACTGGATGAGCGCGCGTTGCATGGCCTTCTCGTGCGGGTCGCGCGCCACGTAGATCGGCTCCATGGTGCGCGGGTCCACGCCGGTGTAGTACATGCAGGTCGACATGGTGGACGGCGTAGGGTAGAAGTCCTGCACCTGCTCGGGCATGTAGCCCATGTCGCGCACGGCTTCGGCAAGGTCCACGGCTTCCTTCATCGTCGAGCCGGGGTGGCTCGAGATAAGGTACGGCACCACGTACTGCTTGAGTCCGTACTCGCGGTTAAGGCGCTCAAATTTGCGGCAGAACGCATCGTAGACGGCGCGGCTCGGCTTGCCCATCACGGAGAGCACCGCGTCGCTCACATGCTCGGGCGCCACGCGTAGCTGGCCCGAGACATGGTGCTCCAGCAGCTCGCGCAAAAACTCGTCCGAGGCATCGGCCATAGTGTAGTCAAAACGGATGCCGCTGCGGACGAAGACCTTCTTGACGCCCGGCAGCTGGCGCAGGTCGCGCAGCAGCTGCGTGTAGCCGCTCTCGTCGACCACCATGTTCTTGCACACGCTCGGCCATAGGCAGCGCTTGTTCTTGCACACGCCGTGTTTGAGCTGCTTGTCGCAGGCCGGGCGGCTAAAGTTGGCCGTCGGTCCGCCCACGTCGTTGATGTAGCCCTTAAACTCGGGATCGCGCGTGAGCAGCTCGGCCTCGCGCATGATCGAGTCGTGGCTGCGCATCTGCAGCACGCGGCCCTGGTGGAAGGTCAGCGCGCAAAACGAGCACTCACCAAAACAGCCGCGGTTGGAGCTAATGGAAAACTTGATCTCGGCAAAGGCCGGCACGCCGCCCGCCGCGTCGTAATCGGGATGCCAATCGCGTGCGTAGGGGAGTTCGGCCACCTCGTCCATCTCGTCGGTGGTGAGCGTGGCCGACGGTGGGTTCTGCACCACATAGACGCTGTTGGGGTAGGGCTCTACCAGACGATGCCCGGTGATGGGGTCCATGTTCTGCTGCTGTACGTTAAAGCTGCGCGCGTAATTGAGCTTGTCGGCGGCAAGGTCGTCCCAGCTGGGCAGCAAGTCGTAGTCGTAGACCTCGTCGAGCGAGCTGGTGCGGTAGACGGTGCCGTTGATATAGGTGATCTGATCGACGGGCAGCCCCGCGTCGAGCGCGTCGGCTATCTCGACGATTGCGTGCTCGCCCATGCCGTAGATGAGGATGTCGGCGCCCGAGTCGAGCAGCACCGAGCGCTTGAGCTTGTCCTGCCAGTAGTCGTAGTGGGCCAGGCGGCGCAGGCTTGCCTCGATGCCGCCGATAATGATGGGAGCGTCCTTAAACGTCTGACGGATGAGATTGCCGTAGACCGTGACGGCACGGTTGGGGCGGTGACCTTCCTCGCCGCCGGGGGTATAGGCGTCGGTGTGGCGGCGGTGCTTGGTTACCGAATAGTGGTTGACCATGGAGTCCATGTTGCCGGCGCTGACCAAAAAGCCCAGGCGCGGCTCGCCGAGCACAGTGATGCTGGCGGGGTCGGTCCAGTCGGGTTGGCAGATGATGCCCACCTTGTAGCCGTGCGCGTCGAGGACGCGACTGATGATGGCCATGCCAAAGCTGGGATGGTCCACATAGGCGTCGCCGCAGATGTAGACAAAGTCGCACTGGTCCCAGCCACGCGCATCCATGTCGGCGCGGCTGACGGGGAGGAACTTATCGCGGCCCGGTCGCCAGGGGCGGGCGGGCGTCGCTTGGGAATGCTTGGTGCGGGCGACCGTGGCCTGCGCCTTACCGCCGCGCTTTTGCTGCTGGCCCTGTTTGCCCTGCTGACTGCGCTGGTTGTTCTGAGCGTGCTGAGGCTTTTTTGCCACGATCCCTCCCGGTGTTTGTATGCTGCACGTAATTGTAACCAGTCTTTTTGGGACGGGGCTAAAAAGACTGGGGGAGTACATGAGCTGGGGATCGGCGCGTCGATGCGGGGATCGTTTGTTTCCAGACTGTGTATCTGCGCGTTGGAGAACCCGTCTCGCGCGCACGCCATGTTGTCAATGGGTTACAGTATGAACGGCGGCTATGTTTCCGCCAACGCACGAGAGAGTCGTCAACAAGGAGGATGCACGACGATGCAGCGTGCCAAACAGATATCGGAGTCTATTGAGCTGGGCATCATCTTGGCGCTCGCCGGTGGCTTTATGGACGTCTATTCGTACATTGGGCGCGATCATGTTTTCGCCAACGCGCAGACAGGCAACATCCTGCTCGTGGGCGTGAGCATCTCGGAGGGCAACTGGGCACTTGCGGGACGCTACTTCTTCCCCGTGGTGTCGTTTGCCGTGGGCATTATGCTTGCCGACCTGGTGCATGAGCGGTTTGGCAGCGTGATTCACTGGCGCCAGGTAACGGTGTTCTTTGAAGCCGTCATCTTGCTGGGCGTGAGCTTTATCCCCGGTGGCGGTTACAACTTGCTCGCCAACTGCCTCACTTCGTTTGCCTGCGGCATGCAGGTCGAGAGCTTCCGCAAGATCCACGGTCACGGCATTGCTACGACCATGTGCATCGGCAACCTACGCAACGCGCTGCAAAACGTGGACGATTACATCATCACCCACAGGCGCGGTTTTTTGGAAAACGGCCTGCTGTACTTTGGCGTGATCTTTACCTTTGTGTTTGGCGCCGTGTTGGGCAACTGGTGTATTGAGCGCATGGGCCTGCACGCCATCGTCGTGGCGAGCTTGCTGCTGTTTGTCGCGTTTGCCATCATGTTCATCGACCGCGAGCGCGACTTGCGCTTACGCTGGAAGGCTGCGGCCGAGGCTTGGAAAGAGGGCTGCCGAAAGTAACCGAATGCGGCAAAGGGGCTGTCCCTTTGCCGCAATATTTTTCATCGTCTGTTGAAACGCTTTAAATAGTTTGACGTTCTCACGCGTTTTTTGTTTCAAAAGCGTTAGGATGGGACTCATAGCGTGGGGCGTAATGGATGCCCCGCACACGATGGGAGGCTATCAATGGCTAATCGTTTCGTTCTCAATACCATCTCTTATCATGGTTCCGGCGCCATCAAGGAGATCCCCGGCGAGCTCCAGCGTCGCGGCTACAAGAAGATCTTCGTCTGCTCCGACCCCGATCTGGTCAAGTTTGGCGTTACCGCTAAGGTGACCGACGAGCTCGACGCCGCCGGCATCGCTTGGAGCCTCTACTCCGAGATCAAGCCCAACCCCACGATTCAGAACGTCAAGGACGGCGTCGAGGCCTTCAAGGCCGCCGAGGCTGACGCTATCGTGACCATCGGTGGCGGCTCCTCCATGGACACCGCCAAGGCCATCGGCATCATCATCAACAACCCCGAGTTCGCCGATGTCCGCAGCCTCGAGGGCGTTGCTCCCACTAAGAACCACGCCGTGTTCACCATCGCCGTGCCGACGACCGCCGGTACCGCTGCCGAGGTGACCATCAACTACGTCATCACCGACCCCGAGAAGGTCCGCAAGTTCGTGTGCGTCGACACCAACGACGCCCCCGAGGTCGCCGTCGTCGACCCCGACATGATGGCTTCCATGCCCGCCGGCCTGACCGCCTCCACCGGCATGGACGCTCTGACCCACGCCATCGAGGGCTATACCACCAAGGGCGCTTGGGAGCTCTCCGACATGTTCCACTTTGAGGCCATCAAGCTGATCAGCGAGAACCTACGCGACTCCGTTGCCGAGGCCAAGTCCGGCCAGCCCGGCTCCGGCCGCGAGGGCATGGCCCTTGGCCAGTATGTCGCCGGCATGGGCTTCTCCAATGTTGGCCTGGGCATCGACCACGCCATGGCTCACACCCTGTCCGCTCACTACGACACCCCGCACGGCGTCGCTTGCGCCATGCTGCTGCCGATCGCCATGGAGTTCAACAAGCCGGTTTGCGCCGAGCGTCTGGCCAAGGTTGCCGTCGCCATGGGCGTTGACACCACGGGCATGAGCACCGACGAGGCTGCCGACGCCGCTATCGCCGCCGTCAAGCAGCTTTCCGCCGACGTGAATATCCCGCACGTCTGCGAGGCCATGAAGGCTGACGAGATCGAGGTCCTGGCCAAGGACGCCATGGCCGACGCTTGTTTCCCGGGTAACCCGCGCGAGGCGACGCTCGACGACGTCATCGAGCTCTTCAAGAAGATCTGCCCGGTTGCCTAACCCAGTTTGGTGGTCCTTCGCCCGTAGGCGTATGGTCTTTTGACTTGCCGCTGGCCCCGCCGTGCTACGCATGGCGGGGCTTTTTGTGCTGCGTCGATGCCCTGAGACGGGCAAAACCAAGGTGTACTGCCCGCTACGGATAGGTGGTGCACTTCCCAGCGTGCATTTTTGGGAGTATTCAGCAAGCTCTTAAAAATGCATAACGTTTTGAATGGCCCGTAGTGGCCCGCAGGCGCCCATCGACAGCCATTGCGGGTGGGCTATCGATGAGTGGAGGGGGTTGTTACTGAGTTTCTGCTTTGCGACGACCCGCAACACTGCTGTAACCGCGTCGTTTTGTCGTTCGCGATGGGGTCGTTGGGGCCCACGATGCTGAATACTCCGTTTTTTGCACGGCCCAAGGTGGGGTACCCTGAGACGAAGCAAAAAGATTCCTCATTTCTATGCAGATACCGATAGGATTTATGCAAGATTGGGATCGTAAGCCGTGCTCGTGCGCAAAATCGGCGCGAGGACGTCTGGAGGTGGCTCGGCTCCCAGAGCCTTGCGCGTGCAGAACGGTTAAAATCGGGACTCGGTCTTAGTTTTGCTTGGAAGGATGCACATGGCTTCTGTAATCGATGCTTCTCTAGAGGAGACGCTCTCCTATATCGCGGGACAGCTTAAGACGCTGACTTCTATTGCTTCGCCGACGGGCTATACCCGTGCGGCGACTGATTATCTGATGGAGACCCTGCGCGATATGGGGTTTGGGCCTGAGCGTTCTAATAAGGGTAACGTGCTCGTTGAGCTTGGTGGCGAGGGCGAGCCGCTCGTACTGGCGAGCCATGTCGATACCCTAGGCGCCATGGTGCGTTCCATTAAGGACAATGGCCGCCTGCGCCCCACGACCCTCGGCGGGCATCAGTGGTCTACGGCCGATGGCGAGAACTGCACCGTTTATACGCGCGACGGCAATGTCTACACGGGCGTGGTTCTTAACACCGAGCCTTCGGCGCACGTGGCCGATGAGCCGGTCAAGACCATCGAGAAGAACATGGAAATCCTGCTCGACGAGAACGTTGACAGCAAGGACGATGTGCTCGAGCTGGGTATTCAGACTGGCGATATCATCGCCATGGATCCGCGTACCACGGTGACGAAGAGCGGCTACATTAAGAGTCGCTTCCTTGACGACAAGCTGTCCGCGGCGATTCTGCTGGGTCTCGCCCGCGCCGTCGCCGCTGGCGAGGTGACGCTTTCGCGCAAGGTGTCATTGCTCTTTACCGTGTACGAGGAGGTCGGCCACGGCGGAGCCTTCGTGCCGGCCGACACGTGCGAGATGATCAGCGTGGACATGGGCTGCGTGGGCGACGACCTGGGCTGTACCGAGCGTATGGTGTCGATTTGCGCCAAGGATTCGGGCGGTCCGTACAACTACGACTTGGTGACGACGCTGTCCAATATCGCGCGCGAGCTTGAGCTCGACTACGCCATCGATGTGTACCCACACTACGGTTCGGACGTCGAGGCCACGCTCTCGGCCGGCTACGACATCCGTCACGGCCTGATCGGCCCCGGCGTGTACGCGAGCCACAACTACGAGCGCAGCCACATGGACGGCGTGCGCAATACCTACGAGCTGGTCCGCGCCTACGTCCAGCGCTAGGCGCATTTATAGCGCGTGGCAAGTTAAGAGCGCCCCAGCCGGTATAACGTTGCCGGCAGGGGCGCTCTTGTGCGTTGCGGTGAAATAGGGACTGTTTTTGCATTTGAAACGCATAAGCAGTCCCTATTTCACCGCAGCTTATCGAGGAGTGCCGTTATTTGATGACTGCTGTGACGGTGCCGCCGCCGAGGACGATGTCGCCGCGATAGACTACAACGGCTTGGCCGGGGGCGATGGCTCGCTGCGGCTCGTCAAAAGTCAGCAGCATTTGTCCATCGGCGCCACGCGTAAGGGTCGCTGCCTGGTCCTTTTGACGGTAGCGGTACTTGGCGCCCACATGAATGCCGCCGGACGTGAGTTCTGCTTCCATGCGGTCGGCAGGGGCGCTCCAGATCCAGTCGTTGGCCGCGAGCGCTGTGGCCGTCAGGTCCTCGGCCTCGCCCAGATGCACAATGTTGCTGGCGGCATCGACGCCCGTTACGTACACGGGATGCGCCATCGCGACGCCCAAGCCCTTGCGCTGGCCGATGGTATAGCGCAGCGCACCGTTGTGGCGCCCGACCACGCTGCCGTCGCGCCATACAATATCGCCCGGCTCGGCGGCATGTCCACGGCGGCGCTCGATATAGCCCGCGTAGTCGCCGTCCGCGATAAAGCAGATATCCTCGCTCTCGGCCTTCTTGGCGTTGATGAAGCCCTGCTCGGCGGCAATGCGGCGCACGTCGCGCTCTTTGTCCAGCCCAGCCAGCGGAAAGATCGTGTGCGCCAGGCGTTCCTGCGTAAGCGAATACAAAAAGTAACTCTGGTCCTTTTTGGGGTCCTCGCCGCGGTGCAGCTGCCAGGTGCCGTCGGGCGCCTGGCTCGTCTTTGCATAGTGGCCCGTGGCGATGTAGTCGCAGCCCATGTCCAGCGCCGCATCGAGCAGCGCGCCAAACTTAATGTGGCGGTTGCAGATGATGCACGGATTGGGCGTCAGTCCCTCCTGGTAGGCGGTCACGAAGCGCTCGATAACATTGCGGTCGAAGGTCTGCTGCAGGTCGAGCACATGG